>DASUHM010000061.1 GCA_036273515.1 Gaiellales bacterium | reverse complement strand
CGGCACGGCGTTCCAGTCGGGCGACGACGTCGAGATCCCCGCCGCCGACATGCCCGCCGGCCTCCCGGAGTGGATGCGCAGCCTGGAGAACTGGGCCGACCGCTCGGGCAGCAACAGCGAGAGCAAGCGGGCCACGATCGTGGTCACCGTGCCGACCGACGCGCGGCCCTGGGATCAGTAACGCGGAGCACAGGGTCGATGGTCAGTCGAGCGAGCCGATCAGGCGCTTCTCGAAGGTCGCCAGGGTGGCGGCCCACTCCTCCCGGGGGAAGCGCTCGGACGCCTGGCGGACCGTCTCGGCCAGCCGGGCGGCGCCGGTCGGGACCTTGCGGTAGACGACGATCGTGAAACCGGCCCGTCGGGTCGGTGGAAGCTCCAGTTGCTGTCCGCTTGCGAGTCGCCTCCCCGGCCCCATACGAGAAAGGTATCGCCCTCCCCGCCCGGTTGACTGCCTCTGTAACGATCGATACCATCACGATTCACGGTCCGGGCCGGGCAAAAGGATGTGGGTGTGGGACTCGTCCGAGCGCTCATCGTCTCTGACTTGCGGATCTATCGCGACGGCGTCAGCGCGGCACTGCGCGCGGACCCCGGGATCGAGGTCGTCGGCGTCGCCGCGCATACCAACGAGGCGACCCACAGGGTGGCCTCGACGAGCCCGACGGTCGCGCTCATGGACGCGCGCATGCCCGACGGCGCCGACGTCGTGAAGGCGCTCCGCGCCGTGGACGACGCGCTCCAGATCGTCGGCCTCGGCGCCCACGACGACCTCATCCCCATGTGCCTGGAGGCGGGAATCGACGACTATCTCCCGCCGGAGGCGTCGCCGGCGGACATCCGCCGCACCGTGTCGGGCCTGCCCTGCGAGCACGACGAGCCGGCGGAGAACGGACACGATGGGGACGGGACGCCGTTCACACGCCGCGAGCTCCAGGTGCTGACCCTGCTTCGCCGCGGGCAGACCAACAAGGAGATCGCCGCATCCTTGTACATCGCCGAGTCGACGGCGAAGAACCACGTGCACAGCATTCTCCAGAAGGCGCGCCTGCGCCGGCGATCGCAGGTGTTCGCCATCGCTGACCTGGCGGGCGAGCCTGAACCGAACGGCCCGGCCCCAACCGCCCGGTAGGCCGAACGCTTCGCATCGGAGATCGTCCGAATCCAGCCCATCCTGTCCTTGTTCGCGACAGGGTGCCGGTGGGATCGTCACGGCAGGGTCTCGGGGGTGTTCGAGGCCGAGACGGACGACGGAAGGAGCATCGATCATGAGCGTTCCCGCTACCGGAGACATCCAGTTCGTGCCGCCCGGCGGCGCGAAACTCACGGTCAGCAGCGTCACCGACCCCGGCGGCGCACCCACCGACGTGCTCGACGTCGATCTCGGCTTCACGGTGAACGGCACCGTCACCCTGCCCAACTGGCTGGCCGGAACGGCCACCGTGTGCATCTGGGCCGACGAGCAGGGCGGCACCATCGACAAGGCGCTCTCGCCGTGCGCGACGATCACGCTGACGCCGTCGGCGACCGAGCCGAACCCGAAGGTGTACCACTGGACGATCAACTTCGGGGGGAGCGTCCTGCCCGATCCGTCCAGCGGGTCGCAGATCTACCACCTGCTGGCCAAGTTCATGTACGAGGGTCAGGCGACGGACATCGCCGGGTTCGCGGACATGGGCCTCTACCTGATCAACTGAGCGAGACGTCCGATCACGCCGGCGCTCCGGCCACGGGGCGCCGGCGTGATCATCCACGGGAGTCCCGATGGCATCACGCGGCACGCACACACCCGAAGCGCCCGAGCACCAGGGCGACAACCTGACCCGGATCTCCGGGGTCGGCCCGGTCGTCGCCGGCCGGCTTGCCGAGGCCGGGATCCGCACCTACCGCAGCGTTGCCGACGCAAAGCCCGAGGAGCTCGCTGAGGCACTGGTCGGCGTCCCTGGTTGCTCGGCCGATCGGATCCGCTCCGCGGACTGGATCGGACAGGCTCGACGCCTCGGCGGCGCACGGACTCGCGATCGAGCGCCCGCAGCGGCGGATCCGAGACCTGGGCGCGCCGACCCGGGGCATCCGGCGACGGATGACCCGCCGTTCCTGCGAGTCGTGCGGCTCGGCCGGGCGCGGATCAGGCCGGTGCACGACCCCTCGCGAAGCGACCAGCCGACCACGGTCGGGCTCGAGCTCCGGCGCGGGTCGGCGGCACCCCCGGCACCAACCTTCGCCTACACGGCGGCGATTACCGCCCGGCGGCTCGACGCCGACGGCGAGATCCCGATCGTGCTGATCGGGGGCATCGTCCAGATCGATCGCGGCGTCTCCCACTCGGCCGCCGGACCACCGCTGGACGCCGGACTCTACCGGCTCACGGCGGACATCCATCTGCATCCCACAGGCCACTCCCCGGGCGATCCGCCGGTCTGGACACAGGCGGCGTCGGGTGACCTGATCCAGGTTGTCACACCCGCCGGGGCAGCCCGGCACGGCAACGGCCGGGCGAAGGCTCATCCCGCCGGCAAGCGACTGCTCGCCGAAGGCGCGATCAGCGAGGCCGAATACGCCGACCTGCAGGTGCCGGTCGGGTCATGACGGCTCGTTGAGTGAGACGCCGGCCTCCATGTCGGACCATGGGCCGATGTGCGCGCCCCCCTCGAGCTGATCCGGCGTCCACCTCGCCTCGTTCTCCGGCAGGTAGCGCTCGAGCGAGAGCCGTTCCTTGCGCGACCCGTCCCATCCGTCAGCGCGCGCGTCCTCCGCCCGCTGGAGGCTTGCAACCCGGTTACGCAGCCATGCCTCCTCGGCGAGGTCGAGGTGCTTCCCGGGCCAGAGCGTCAAATTCATCGAATGTGTCTCCTCGTTCCGGATCCCGGTCCCGGGTTTCCAGTATCTGGGTCTCTCCCGAATCCATCGTACGCGTGGTTCGCGTGCTTTGCCACGCGACTCGACCGGGGATAGATACCCCAAAGGGGCGCGCCCTGATGCAGTCCGGGGACGTCGTGGTCGGTGTCACCGCCCCGACCACGTCCGCGATCGGCGTGGCGTGACCGGCCCGGCGCCTAGTCCGACGCCGGAGACGGCGGCTCGCGCAGCTCGGCGACTCCGCGGACGTCGACGCAGTACCTGCCGTCGCGGTCGACCACGACGACGAGCACCGCATCACAGCTGCGGCAGCGCACCACCAGCCCCGGCGCGCGCACGTAGACGGCTGTCTCCGCAAGCGGCCCACGAGCCCCGCAGCCGCCGCATGTCGCCACCACGAGGGTCACGTCGCCGCCGAATGCGGCCGAGAGCGTGCCCGCGATCGCGTTTCCGTCCAGCATCGATCCCTCCTATCTGCCAGTCGGCCCGAAACGCTCGGTGCGGATCCGGCCCGGCTCGTGGCCGAGCGACACGAGCGCGTCGGCCGCAACCTCGACGAACGCGGTCGGGCCGCAGACATAGACGAGCGGCCGGTCGGCCGCCGCCCAACCCGCGGCGGCGATCAGGTCCCGATCGATGCGGCGACCGTAGCCGTCCCATCCGTCCGGCTGTTCCCGGGTCAGGGTGAAGCGGATGTCGACGCCCGGCTCGCGCGCGGCTGCCAGGAGCTCGTCGTGGTAGATCACCTCCGACAGCGTGCGGGCCGAGTAGAGCAGCCGCACGGGTACCGCGCCGGCCCGCGCGATCCGGTGGCGGAGCATCGCCCGCAACGGCACGATCCCGGAGCCACCGCCGATGAGCATCAGCGGGCCGCCGAACGGCCCGTCCCAGACGAAGTAGCCGCCGATCGGCCCGCGGAGCTCGAGCTCGTCCCCCGCGCGCAGCTCGCCCGCCAGGTAGGGGGAGACCTCGCCGTCGTCCAGCCGCTCCACGGTCAGCACGAGGGTGTGGTCCTCGGGCGCCGACGCGATCGAGTAGCTGCGCTGCGCCTGGTATCCATCCTCCGCCGTCAGCCGCACGTCGACATGCTGGCCGGCGCGGTGCCCCGGCCAGCCCGGGACACCGAGGACGATGCTCGCCGTCCGGTGGGTCTCGGCCAGCACGTCCACCACGGTGGCGATCGACCAGTTCAATCGCCCGTGTAGCGCTGCTCGCGCCAGGGATCGCCGTAATTGTGGTAGCCGTAGCCCTCCCAGAACCCGGGCTCGTCCTCCAGGCGCAGCTCGATGCCCCGCACCCACTTCGCGCTCTTCCAGAAGTAGAGGTGCGGCACGAGCAGCCGGACGGGGCCGCCGTGCTCCGGGTCGAGCGGATCGCCGTCGTAGCCGTGGGCCAGCCACGCCCGGCCGCCGGTGACGTCCTCCAGCGGCAGGTTGGTGGTGTAACCGCCGTCGCAGTACACGAGAACGTGCTCCGCCGCCGTCTCGACGCCCTCGAGCAGCGTGTCCAGAGAGACGCCTGCCCAGTCGGTGTCGAGCTTCGACCACTTCGTGACACAGTGGATGTCGACCGTGACGTCCTCGCGCGGGAGCGCCTGGAGCTCGGCCCAGCTCCAGCTGCGCGGCTGGTCGACCTGCCCGCGGATCGAGAACGTCCAGTCGTCGAGCGACACGCGCGGAGTCGGGCCGGCCGACAGAACGGGGAAATCGGACGTGAGGTACTGGCCCGGTGGCACCCGGGCCGGATCACCTTGCTCGCGGCCCCGCCCGTGGAACCCGCGCGAGATGTGCATGCAACCCCCTTCCGTGCGACGAGCTATGAGGCTACTGGACCGGGCCCGCGCCCGCAGGCGCCGGCCCGGTTCAGGGTTCCAGCTTTCACGCAGTCGCGCCGGCCATGCGGACGGCGACCTGGAACTTGCCGACCGACGCTCGGCTGCCCGGGGTCTCGTCGGGGGACATCGCGTTCAGCGTCTGATCGGCGGTGCGATAGTCGTCCTCGTTCTCGAAGACGAGAATCGCGAGCGCGGAGCCCGCCTTGGCGTCGTGAAGCAGGATCATGTCGCTCGCCGGAATGTCCTCCGGTCGCGGCTCGCTGGTCATCCGCTGCCGGAGCTCGGCAATGCGCTCCTCGGTGACGCCGTCGAATGAGACCACTCGTGCCAATGCCATTCGGTGCAACCTCCTCGCGTGGTTGGACGTGAGGTCGTCTGGCCGTGCGCCCGATCGTTACACCTGCCCTACGCGACGACGACGAAGTCGTCGCCCTCGATCCGGTCCTGCTCGCGCGCGAGCTCGCGCAGGCGGGCCCGGGCCGCCTCCCCCGCGACGGCGCCCAGCACGACGCCGTCGCGGGGACCATGGTCGTGGGCGACGACCGGGATCCCGTAGATCGTCTTGCCGATCTTGCGTTCGTCGACGTCGACGAACGCGGTGATGGCAACGCCGGCCTCCAGCAGCGCCCGGGCGTGGAGCTTGCCCACGGGCCCGGATCCCCAGACGACGGCCGGCCGCCCGCGCAGCGCGTGCCGGCGCAGGTAGTGGACGCGGCACCGGGCGAAGGCTGTGAGCGAGTAGCGCTGGTCGGTTCGGGCGAGCCGCGCGGGATGGTCGCGCCAGTCGAGGACGACCTCCTCGATGTTGCGGAACCGGCCGCCCCCGGCCCAGAGGCGGAGCACGAGGTCGTAGTCCTCCGGCCAGCCGACCTGGCGGTACGAGATCGCGCCCGCGCGCGCGAACAGCGTCGGATGGCCGATCGGGCACTCGACGAACAGGTCTTGGCGGACCCGCTCGACGGTGGTCAGCGAGTTCAGCCAGCGCTCGTAGCGGCGCAGGCCGTCGGTCGCCTCGGGGAAGTACCGAACCCCGCCGCCGCACGCGTCGAGGCCCTCCTCCCGGAGCGCGGCCAGCTGCAGCTCGAGGCGCCGCGGCCGGGCGACGTCGTCGCCGCCCATCGCGGCCAGGTATGCGCCCCGGGCCTCGGCGCAGGCGCGCTGCGACGCTGCGACGAACCCCTGCGGCTGCTGGCGCACGACGCGGAAGCGCCGGTCGCGCCGCGCCCAGTCCTGGGCGATGTCCGCCGACGCATCGCGCGACCCGTCGTCGACCACGATCACCTCGAGGTGCTCGTGCGTCTGCGCCGCCAGCGAGCCGAGCGCCTCGTCCAGAAACGCCTCGCCGTCACGCACCGGGACGAGCACGGAGACGAGCGTCGACGTGTGTGCTGCCGTAGGCTTCACGGGGCCAGGTTACGCGTGTCTGATGGTCCTGGCCGTGCACGACCCCGAGCCGATCCACACCATGGGCATCCGCCGCGAGACCCACGGCGACATCGACCACGAGATCGTCGGCGACCTGCGCACCGTCGACCGGCTCGCGGACGCGCTCGTGCCGGGCGGCGTGCTGATCGTCCGGGTGCCGGACGGCAAATCGGCGTGGGGGTTCGCCGCCCAGCGCTCGCCGCATCGCCTCCACGTCCTGTACAAGCGCCACGTCGATCGCAAGCCGAACGCCGGCAAGCCGGGCTACGCACCTTTCCCCACGGTCCATGACGACGTCGTGAGCCTCTCGGGAATGTGCCGCTTCGCCGGCGCGCGCGGCCTCGCGATCGAGCGCGACCACGGCGGCGGGCGTCCGTCGACGTACCGCGAACTTCGCCGGGCTCGAGCGGGCCGAGCACCTCCTCCTCGGAGCCGACCCTAACCGTCGTCCGTCAGGCGATCCAGCGGCCGCTCTCCTGAACGACCTTGCCGTCGAGCTCGATCCGGCCGCCGGCGCGCATGTCCTTGACGATGTCCCAGTGGATGGCCGACTCGTTCGTGCCGCCCATGTCGGCGAACCCGAAGCCGAGCGCGAGGTGGACGGTGCCGTCGATCTTCTCGTCGAAGTAGACGTTGCCCATGTGCCGGGTGATCCCGGGATTGCAGCCGATCCCGAGCTCGCCGATGCGCCGCGCGCCGGCGTCCGTGTCGAGCGTCTCCAGCAGGAACTCCTCCCCGCTCTCCGCCGACGCGTCGACGACGCGGCCGCCGGAGAAGCGCAGGCGGATGCCGCGGACCTCGCGGCCGGCCCGGACGGCCGGGAACTCGGTGAAGGCGATCGTCCCTTCGGCCGCCGTCTCGACGGGACACCCGAAGAACTCCCCGCCGGGCATGTTCCCCATGCCGGCGTCCACCTCCATCCGCCGGCCGGCCAGCGACAGGCGCAGATCGGTGCCGTCGCCGACGATCCGCACCTCGTCGGCCGCGTCGAACAGGTCGGCGTAGCGCTGCAGCCGGGCATGCTCGGCCTCCCAGTCGAGCAGGACCGCGCCGTACAGGAACTCCTCGAACGCGGCCAGGGTCATCCCCGCCTCCTGCGCCAGCGCCGGCGTCGGATACCAGCACATCACCCACGGGAAGGTCGCGGCGTTCACGCGCTCGACGGCCGGCCGGTAGGCGCGGCTGACCGCGCTCGTCCGCTCCGCCGGAATGTCGCTGCCGTCGCGGGTGTTCTCCGGCGCCGAGACCGCGATCAGCGCATCGCAGCTGTTCAGCACGTGCAGATCGAGCGGCGCCGGCTCGCCGATCAGCTCCAGCGGCGCGATGCGCAGCCACTCGCGGTGATACACGAGGCCGCCGCCGAACGTCAGGCGCAGCAGCGGGTACGCGCCGCGCTGCCCGAGCCGGCGCATGATCGCCTCGAGCAGCGGCCGGGCGGCGGGCATGCCCCACACGAGCACCTGCCAGCCCCGCTCGACATGCGTGCAGGTGTCCACCAGCAGGTCGGCGTAGCGCTCGATACAGGGGTCGGCCACCGGCGCACAGTACCTCCCGGCCCGACTCTCACATCCGCACCACGGCGGCCGAGCGGGCGGCGCCGAGGAGCGGCAGCTGGAATGCCCGCTCGACGCCGGCGAGCGCGCTGTAGGCGTTCAGCGTCCGGCCGTCGGCACGGCGAGGGACGCCGTGGCCCACGAGCACCGCGTACACGTGCCCGCCGCCGTTGGTCGTGTCGGGGTTGCCCGTGTCGTAGGTGATGAACACGTGCGCGCCCTGCTGCAGCCAGGCCGGGACGTGGGCGGCCAGCCAGCGGTCACCGGCGGGCGGCGGGCAGTCGTGGTCGTCGTTGCACATGTTGGGGGTGACCCACAGGAACGCGGGCAGCCGGCGTGGCTCGACGGCGGTGACGCGGTTGCAGAGCGATGTCTGGGCCACGTCGGCGAAGAGCAGTGGCGCGACGTGCCGCAGGGCGTAGTCCGGCGCGGTGGGCACGAGCGAGCAGTGTCCGGGGCCGCCCGGGTAGCTCTCCGCCCACGCGCCCCAGTCGACGCCGTGCGCCGACATCTGCGCGAACACGCTCTGCCCGGACACGGGCGGGAGCGGGTCGTCGCTCCCCACCTGCCCGAAGGTGCCGCCGCCGCCGAAGGCGAGGTAGTTGGGCTTCGACGGATAGGCGACCCCGTAGAAGTGCGTGAAGAGCGTGCCCTCGTGCGTGAGCCGCGTCTCGTAGGGGCAGCAGGGGTTGCCGACGACGTCC
This sequence comes from Gaiellales bacterium, assembly GCA_036273515.1. Classification (GTDB taxonomy): domain Bacteria; phylum Actinomycetota; class Thermoleophilia; order Gaiellales; family JAICJC01; genus JAICJC01. The sequence goes on along the minus strand of DASUHM010000061.1, from coordinate 16,255 downwards.
GCGTAGCCGTGGTTCTCCATGAAGACGACCACGATCGGCGCATGCCGGTGGCCGCCCGGCGCCGTCACCGGGGTGCTGGGCGGCGGCGCGCTCGACGAGTACGGCGGCGGCGCGGAGCCGACGGAGGCCCCGGAGCCTCCACCGCCCCCGCCTGCGCACCCGGCGCACGCTGCCGCCAGCACGTACAGGATGAGTGCCGCCGTGCCACGCACGAGACGAAGGGTCGCCGGGGGCGATTGGGCGGCGGTTGGCCGAGGGGCTAGCGGGGGCTGCGGACCGAGCCGCGGCGCGTGCGGCCGTTGGCCCACCATCGGCCCCACCGGCTCGGCGCGGTCGACCAGCCGATGATGCCGCCGAGCGCGGCGCCCACGAAGGTGAGCGCGATCGCGGCGATGACGGTGGTCCGCGCCGACGCATGAAACGCCCAGACGAGCGTGACGATGTTGAGCAGCACCGCACCGGCGATTGCGTACCGGACGACGCGCCAGCGGATCGTGTTGGTCGTTGCGATGGTCATCGGGACGTTGATGCCCCGTCGCGGCCCCGCAAAACGCGTTTCGGGCACTCGGACGCCGGTGTCACGAACGGGTCATGTTCGGTCGCGTTGCCGCACGCGGGGATGTGGGTAGTAGGGGCGCATGCAGGCGTAGGACAGCGACGTGGCAGGAGGCGTTCGTGGCAGGTGGGTCGCGGAGCGAGGGGGCGCGGCATGTGAGCATGGGCACAGGCCGTCGCCGGCCGCGCCTGTACCTGCCCTGGCCGCTCGTGCCGGTCGCAGGCGTCGTCTACCTGGTCATCGTGGTGGTGGCAGCGCCGTTCTGGCTCATCGAGAAGCTGTTCGGCCCAGGTCGGCGTCGTTTCCCCGGGCGCCGACGCGAGACGCGGGTGTGAGAAACCGCCGTTGCCCGGGGTATCCGAACGGCGTAGAATCCTGTTCGAGGCGTCGAAACCGGCGCGCCGAATCCCAGCTTCGGGAGGGGGTGTCCGGTGTTGTCCACATCGCCACAGATCGTCGCCCGGCACATCACCACTCCGCCGACGCGCGTGGTTGCGCTGTCCGGCGAACACGACCGTTCGACCGTCCACGAGCTCGAAGGCGCGCTGACGGTCGCCGTCGCGAGCGGCGACCCGGCCATCGTCGACCTGCGCCGGGCGACGTTCGCCGACTCGTCGATCCTCGCCGCGATCGTCGCCGCACACCACAGTGCAGGGAGACGGTGCTTCGCCGTCGTCGTTCCGCTCTCCGGCGAGGTCGCCCGGCTGTTCGAGCTCACCGACGCGCGGGCCGTGCTCGTGACGTTCCCCGCGCTGCGCATTGCGATCGACTGGTGCTACCCGACGGGTCGGCCCCAGATCATTGGCGCCCGCGGCTACGGCCTCTGGACATCGGATGCCTAGGGCGGCAGGGAATCGCGGAAGCGCGTTCGGGGTGAGCATGGATCGCATATCGGAAGACGCACAACCCTGTGCGTTCCCCGCATGCGGCGCCGCGGCGAACAAGGCATACGCGCTCGACCTGGCGCTGTGCTCCCGGCATCGCGCGTTGCCGCTCGACGATCCGGCCGAGTTCCGCCGCTATGGGGCACCCTCGACCCGCGACCGGGCCCACCAGGCCGCGTCCCGGGCAGGCCGCCGGCCCCGATGCCGCCCGCTGTCAAGGGCGGGATGCCCTTGACCGCAGTCCGAGGCGTCTGCGTTACGCAAGACGCTGAGGCGCAGCCCTACCGACGACCCGAACCCCCACTCGCAGGGTGACGTCCAGGCGCGCGGGGCGTGGAATCAATCATCCCGCCCTCGCGAGGACGTCGCGGCGGCGTCATACTGCGGACGAGGCGTCTAGCCAGATGCGCCGGATCCCTCGGGGAAAGGCATCCGTGTCCACAGTTCCTCCCAAAGTCACCCATCGGCGGGTCGAGGTGCCGCCGGTGTGCATCGTCGCGCTCACCGGAGAGCAGGACCTGTCGACGGCCCAGGACGTCGACATGGTCCTGACCACGGCGGTTGCGAGCGGCGATCCGGTCGTGGTCGACCTCCTGAATGCGACGTTCGCCGACTCGTCGATCCTCGGCGCGATCCTGCGGGCGGGGGAGCGCGCCGAGGATCGCGGCCTCGCCGTCGTCTTGCCGGCCGACGGCGAAGTCCGCCGGCTCTTCGATCTCGTCGGCGCGCAGTCGATGATCTCGACGTTCGCGACGCTGCACGAGGCGCTCGCCTGGTGCAACTTCGGCGATGAGTCCGTGGGCCAGGAGGAGCCGGCCGGCGAGTAGAACGCCGCGACGGCTCCGCACCTCCTGCCGGGCCAGGGAGCGACGGCGAACGGCTGGACGCCGTCCCCTCCGGGCGACCCTCCGTCGACGGCCGGGATGCCGGTGCCGACGTAGACGAACCGCCCGGCCGAGTTGATCGAGGCCGAGATCGCGCCGGTCGCGTGCGGGCACAGGGTGGGTCGTTCGGCCATTCGCCCCCGCGCGCTTGGCCCGGCATTGCCGGGGCTTACCCGTGCTGCTTCGGATCGGGAAACCCGGCTCGTGCGAGGACCGACTTCAGCCGGCGCAGATCGGCTGGTCCGCGCGCGCCGTAGGCGTAGTCCCCGGCCACTCGAAGCGCCCGCTCGAGCATGGCGATGCGGGCCGTCGCGATCCGCAGCTGGTTGCGCAGGTCGTGCTCGGTGCGGACGTGACCCTCGACCCGCGGCGATGCGTCGCCGGCCATGCTAGGGCCGCTCGTGCACGGTGACCTCGGCGGGACGCGTCAGTACCACTTGCCCCGCGCGAACCCGCCGAATGCGATGAGCCCGATGAGGGCGATGATGATCCCGAGCCAAAGATTCCAGACGATGGCCACGATGATCCCGATGATCACGATGATCCCGCCGGTGGTGATGCCGCCGATTCCGCTCCTGCCTCGCGTCGTCATGGTGTTCCCTCCGTGTGTTCGGGCGTCTCGCCCCTCGCAGAAGAGGATGCCCGTCAGGCCAGAGTTCTCAAACCGTCTAGCTTCGAGGTCGGGCCGCCGCCGGCCGCGCATCAAGTGGTTGGCGGCGGGCTCGAGGTGGGCGGCGGCGCGGTCGAGGTCGGCGGCGGTGGGGTGGAGGTGGGCGGCGGCGCGGTCGAGGTGCCGCCTCCGGATGATCCGCCTCCGCCCGAGCTGCCGCCGCTTGACCCACCGGCGGTGCTCGGCGATGGGGTCGGGATCGGCGGCGGCGCCACGCTGAACCTGGACGTCCACGGCTGGAACTGGATCGGCTGCGTGGGCACGAGCGGCCATGGAGTCGGCGGGAAGCGCTTCGGCTCATCGCGGAACGCGGCGGCGGCGAAGAGGCCCCAGATGGTCGCCGAGTAGTTGCCGCCGAAGGCAGGCCCGGGGATCGAGCCGGCCAGGTCGAGCATGGGCCGCTCGCCGCGTGGATACCCGGTCCACACACAGGCGGCCAGGTTGGGTGTGTAGCCGCAGAACCAGGCGTCGGTGTAGTTGTCCGTCGTGCCGGTCTTGCCGGCCTGGGGACGGTCGGGCAGTCCGTAGTTGGCGACGTTCGCGCGCAAACCCGTGCAGCACGAGTGCACGTTTGCATCGAGATACTGCGTGACCTGCCAGGTCGCTCCGTCGGGGACCACCCGGTGGCCCTGGTTCTTCGAGGCGGGGGTGAGTATGGGGCTGTGCCCGTACGGTGTGACCCTGGTGATCGCCAACAGTGGGTGGCGGATGCCCTGGTCGGCGATCGTGGCGTAGGCGTGTGTCATGTCGAGCGGGGAGACGCCGCCGGCGCCGAGGATCACCGACGGCGATGTCGGCAGATGGTCGGACTCGGGAATGCCGAGCTTGGAGGCCATGTCGGCGACGTTCTGGCCGCCGATGTCGATCGCCAGGCGGGCGTAGACAGCGTTCACCGACTCCTCCAGCGCCGTCGAGAGCGGCAACACGCTCGCGGATGCGGACTCCGCGTTCTGCACCGTCCAGTAGTCGTTCCTGTCGCCGGGCGTCGGGAACGGCACGATCGGATAGCCGGTGAGCGGGGCCGTCGAGTAGTCGGTCGTGTCCGGGTCGATGTGGTCGTCGACCATCGCGGCGATCAGACCGAACGACTTGAACGTCGAGCCGGCCTGGCGGCGCGACTGCACCGCCAGGTTGTACTTGCTCTGCTGGTAGTCCGTCGACGACTGCATGGCGAGGATCGCGCCCGTGCGTGGATCGACCGCGACCAGCGCCGCCGCCGGGGCGTTCGACGGGTGGCCCCAGTCCGGCCCCGTCAGCTCCTGGGTCATCGCCTGATGGGCTGCCGCCTGCAGCCTCAGGTCGATGGTCGTCTGCACCGAGAGGCCGCCGGCCTTGAGCGCCTTCCCGCCGTACTTCTCCACCAGCTGGTCGCGCACGTACTGGACGAAGTACGGCTGGCGCACCCGCGTCAGCGTCTTCGGCTGCCGCAGGCCCAGCCCGAGGTTGACCGCGTGGTCGTACTGCGCCAGCGTGATGTGCCCCTGGTCGAACATCGCCGCCAGCACCTCGTTGCGGCGCTCCAGAGCCGCGGCAGGGTGCAGGCGTGGGTTGTAGTCGGTCGGCGACTGCGGGAGGCCGGCGATCAGCGCCGCCTGGCGGATGTTCAGCTGCGAGCAATGCAGGTCGAAATACGTCTCCGCGGCGGCTTCGCAGCCGTAGGTGACGCCGCCGTAGGGGATCACGTTCAGGTACGTGCCGAGGATCTTGTCCTTCGACCAGCGCTCCGCCAGCTGGATGGCCAGCCAGGCCTCCTTGATCTTGCGGTCGAGCGTCTGCGTGTCCGTCAGATACAGGTTCCTGGCGAGCTGCTGCTCGATCGTCGACGCGCCCTGGACGGCATGGCCGGCCTCGAGGTCGTCGAGGAAGGCACGGGCGATGCCCTGGTAGTCAACGCCGCCATGCTGGTAGAAGCGCTTGTCCTCGACGTCGACGGTGGCGATCTTGAGCCACTTCGAGATCCGGTCGAACGGCACCGGAGTGCGGTTCTGGAGCGACGGGATCTGTGCCAGCAGACGGCCGGTGCGATCGTAGATCTTCGTCGTCACGCCCGGATAGTGCGCCTTCATCGTCGTCACACTGACGCCCTTGAGAATGTCCGAGACGGCCACGGTCGCGCCGACGCCGCCGGCGACGACGACGGCCACGATCGCGATGGCGATCACGACGAGCGCAGTCGCGGCCAGCGAGCGGCGACCACGACGGCGCTCGGTCATGCGACGGTGACGACGACGCGCGGCAACGTGGAGAAGGACGTCGTCGTACGGATCGCGCCTATCTGGGCGGGGCGGAACCACGCGCTATCGGCTCCCCTGCGGGGTCGGCGGCTCCTGAATGCTCCGCGCCGCGGCGCGCGGGCCCACGTTCGACACCCGGACTCCCTCCACGGATCTTCAAGCTGTCGTGCAGGGCGCATGGACTCAACGCCGCAGCCGCGTTGAACGTACCCACATCACTCGTCGCCCTACCCAGGCCGAAGAAGATCAGGAAGCTCCACACCACCACCAGGCCGGGCGCGATGATGATCCCGAGCAGCCCCACGCCGAGGAACACCCAGCCGATCCACGCGATCACGGTGGCGACCGGTCGTTCAGGCGGGCGGCTCGTCACTGCGCTCTCGTGTCGGTCGCGGGCAATTCCGCGTTTCGCGCCCTACTTGACGATCATGACCGGGCAGTGGGCGTGGTGGGCGACACGGTCAGCCGTCGAGCCCAACAGGTAGTCGTTGAGGAAGTGGCCCTTGTGGCCGACGACGACCAGGTCAGCGTTCATCTCGCGGGCGTAGCGGGTGATCAGCTCGGCCGCGTGACCCGGCCGCACCTCAACCTCGAGCTCGACGCCGGCTGCCTCTGCCTGTTCGTGGGCGGAGGCGGCCACCGCACCAAAGAAGCTGTCCTTCTCCCGCCGTACCTCGTCCACCTCGCCGATCGTGGCGGCATAGGCAGGCAGCGGCCCTTCCACGGCGAGCGCGGTGAGCAATCCCCCTGTAAGCCTGGCGAGCTCGATCGCTTTTGCGAGCGCGTGCCGGCCGCCCTGCGAACCATCGATCGCCACCAAGATGCGGTCGAATGGCACGTTACGTCTCTCCTTCTTGCGGTCGGCCGGGGAGCGGACGACGACGCCCGGCGGGCGAGTCGGGTGCAAGCTCGGGCGAGCGCTCGACGTGGGCTCGCGGCTCGAAGAAGTGCTGGGCGATCGCCGTGGGCACGATCGCCGAGAGGACGACGACCGTGATCAGAAGCGAGAACTGCGTCTGATCGATGATGCCGCTTTGCAGGCCATACAGCGAGGTGATTGTGCCGAAGGTGAGGCCGGTCGACATGAGCAGCGTGGTGAAGGCGGCGTTTGGAGAGCAGTAACGCCGGGCGAGCGGGTAGACGCCGCCGAACTTCGGCAGCATCTTCGCGACCACCAGCAGGGCGAGGATGCCCAGGTTCGCCCACACGGCCGAAAGCGACACGTTGAGGCCGCCTTTGAGGAAGAAGAACGGCGTCAGGAAGGCGAAGGCGACGACCCGCAATCGCTCCTGCTCGGTGCGATGCTCGGCGTAGTGGCCGGACATGGCCAGACCGAGGATGAACGCAGGCAGCACCGCTTGGCTGTCTGCCTTGTCGCCCAGATACATGAGCACGAACAGCGCAGCGAAGACAAGTTTGATCTCCGGCTCGATCACCCGGTCGCCGTAGCGGGCGAAGAACCACGGCGAGATCCGCGGAAACCCCCAGATCATGAGCACCGAGACGGCGACGAACGGGATGATCCAGACGTTCGGTGTGATGAACAGGAGCGAAAGCCCGATCACGGTCAGGATGTCGGTGACGAACGTGGCCGACATGATCCGCTTGCCGATGATCGAACGGTTCAGTCCCGTCTCGACCAGCACGGCGTACACGACCGCGAGGCTGGTCGTGGAGAGCGCAAGCCCGCCGATCTCTGCTTGGTCGCGGTTCCACCCGACCAACCAGTAGGCGAAGCTCATCGCGACCACGAACGGCGCCACGAACGAGACGGCACCGATCGAGAGGCTCGCCCTCCACTCCCGGCGGAACTGGGGTACGTCCACCTCGGCGCCGGCCAGGAAGGTCAACACGACGCCGGCGAACGAGCCGACGAACGACAGCCAGTCGGGCACCGACACCGTGAACAGGTTGCCGACCGCCACACCGGCCGCCAGCTCGATCAGCGCCACCGACAGACCGATCTCGACCGAGATCGTACTGGCGATCAAGATCGTGATGGCAAGAACTGCTGCGAGTGCGAGTTCGCTCACCGCTTCTCCTTGGGCGTGGCCTACCGACGTGGTAGAGGCCATCAGCCGAAGCGGCGGTTAGACGCGAGCCTCATCGCGTGCCCCCCATCCTAGCGGACGCACCGAGATGCATCAGGGCTCGGCCAGGCCGCGTCGCTCCGCGACACGGACGCCGCCTTGTCATCACAGCCCGACCAACCTCCTGGCCACGGTGTGGAGCTCGGCATGTGCGCGAGCATCGTCCCACTGCGGGATGGAGCTCCCGTCCAACCGCCTCCCGGCTGATGGCTCCTACGACAAGGTTGACCGGGGCGTGGCGTCTTCGTGCCGGGGACGCTGTGCGAGCGCGCCCAGCCCGTCCAGGAACGCCACCTTGCGCCTCACCGTTCGCTCCCCATGGGGTCGGTGACGCCGAAGATGCGCCGATAGGAGTCGTAGGCATGGCTTGTGGGCTGCGGCTCGCCGGGGACGATCCGGAACGTGCGCTGGCCGTCCTGGGTTCGCTCGGCCCGTAAATACAGGGTGCGGTCGAGGGTATCTCCGCGCAGGCGCTCGGCGAGGTCGTACAGGTGGGTCACGAAGACGACTCTGACGTCCGCCTCGATCATCGCTCGGAGGACGCCATGTGCGATTTCCGAGCCTTCGCGTTCGTTGGTCGCGGCGAACGACTCGTTACAGAGCAGGAGCCCACCGGGTCGGATCCGATCGGCGATGTGGCGCATCCGTTCGAGTTCCTCCTCCAGCTTCCCGTGCGTCATCGTCGGGTCTTCCTCGCGTTTGAAGTGGGTGCAGATGCCGGTGCTGACGCTCGCCCGGTAGGCGTCGGCGCACACGAACATCCCAGACTGCATCATCAGCTGCGCCAGGCCGACGCTCCGAAGGAATGTCGACTTGCCTCCCTGGTTGGGGCCGGTCACCAACACGAGCCGAGTACCGTCTGCGTCCAGATCGTTTGTCACGGGCGGCTCGGGCAGATGGAACGCGAGCGCCGCGTCGCGAAGTTCCCGCGCGGCCAGCGTCGCCTCGGCCGCGGGCCGGACGTCGGGCATGGTGGTGGCGACGCCGCGGGCGGCGAGCTCGTCGGAGAGGTTCAGGCAGGCGACGTAGAAGCCAAGCTCGGCGCGCAGCACGCCGAAGAAGGCGAGCACGTGGTCGGTCGACTGGCCAAGCGCGTCGGCGACGCGGGCGCTTCCGCGGCCACGGATCTCGGCGAGCGTGTCCATGCCGGACTCGTCGCGATCTGCCACCGTGAAGCTCAAACCGGCCGCGCCGGGGGTGAGCCGCTCGAGCAGCCGCTGCTGCTTGGGCCGGCGAAGCATGTAGCCGCTGCCACGGTTGCCGCGGCCGACGGCGGCGCTGAGAAGCGCTCCGCGGCGAAAGCCGAGCTCGTTCAGCTGGATCGCGACCGTATCGAGATACTCGTCATCCAGGTCGCGCCGCAGCATCGCGAACAGGCGCCTGAACCCGTCTGAGGTAAACCCGTCGGCGTCGCGCTCCACCACGCGGCGGACGTCGCGCAGGATCCCAAACAGCGTGGCGAGCATGCCCAGCGACTTCTGCCGAACCGAGTCGGGCGAGTCGCGAAACCAAAAGAACCGCGAATCGCGCTTGGTCTCGACGCCCCGCACCGCGCAGGCGTAGAGCTCGCGAACCACCGGCGCATGTCCACGCGCGTCCGCCAGGATCGCCTGCCGGTAACGGATCGCCTCGGGCTCCCATAGCTGCGAGAGCAGCACGTGGCGGGCGACGCCGCGCAGGAACGGGTCGCCCAGGGCCATCGCGTCAAGCAGCGTCGCCACCTCGAGATCCTGCTCCACCACGTCCGCCTCGTCCGAAAGGGCGGCGTCGCAGTCGACGTCGCGGTCGGGGTGCACGAGACGCACCTTCATCGGGTCACCCGCTGCTTCAGGGCGTCGTAGGAGATGCCGTACTTCTCGGCGATCGCCCACGCGTAGGCGCGACCGTCTGCCGGTCGACGCGTGATCGCAAATGTCCGCTTGGTCTGATCGTCAGGTTCCACGCCGGCCACCATGCTGACCGTCTCCTCGCCGAAGCTCGCAAGTTCATCCGCGAATGTCACCCAAACGGCGGCACACCCCAACTTCGCGATCCGGGCCAGGATCTCGCCGCCGAGGAAGACGGCGTCTGCGACGCTCGTGGAGCCAAACACCTCGTTGAGCAGGATCAGGCTGCGATCGCTTGCCTGGTCGAGGATCGCCTTGAGCCGAACAAGCTCATCGTCGAGGCGGCCGCGCAGCGTCGAAATGTCCTCGCGCTGACCAAACACCGTGCAGACCTCGGCGGCCAAGGCAAGCCGCGCCCGGGCGGCGGGTACGGGTAGGCCCAGCGACGCCAGGTAGTGCAGCTGGCCGACCATACGCGCGAAGGTGGTCTTGCCGCCCTGGTTGGGGCCGGTCACGACCAGCACACGCTCTCGGCGCTCGAACGCGAACCCGTTTGCGACGACCGGCGGGGAAGCCCCCGAACGAGCCGTGCCGGCAAGGGCGATGTCCCAGCCGCCCTCCACAAGCGTCCCGCCCCAGTCGGACACGATCTCCGGGTAGGCGAGAGGAAGGGTACTGAGCCGCTCCACATGCTCGAGGTAGGCAAGGTAGAACTGCACCTCCCGATCGAAGCGGACGATCGCTGAGTCGAGAAAGTCGCCATGGCGGGCACAGAACTCGTCCAACGCGCGGAACTCGTCGGGGAAGAGTCGCGCGACCCGCTCGGCGATCTCGGCTTCGACGTGACCCATCGATCCCGAGTCGGGGATCGTGATCAGGTGGCTCTCAGCCACACCCGCCCGAAACCGGGCGAATGTTCGCTCGACCTCCGCCGTGGCGTCGTCTTCCCCGTCGTATGCGGCAACGGTGACGCGCCCACCCTTGATCCGAGCCGTGTACCGAACGCCGGCCAAGCCGGACGCGACGTCCCCCGCCTCGCTCGCCACCACGCCAAGCTGATCCGAGCCCACATACGCGCCCAGGTAGTCACGGAACGACCGCAACCCGCGCGACCGGAGATCGATCCGCCTCAGCGCCGCGTAAAGGTCGTTGATCGCTGCGCAGTAGGCAAGCGCGGCATCGAGCAGCCACCGCTGCTTCTCCAGGCGAAAGTGCTGCTTCCCGACCAACCCCAGGTAGGCACGCACGTTCCGCATCTCGTCGGCGAAGGCGGCGACGTCCCGTCGCAGCGACTCGGCTTCCACGTCGCGAAACACCTCGTGGCGGTAGGCAACCTCATCCGCCGTTCGCAACGGCGTCTGGAAGAACGCCGTCAAGGCGTACTGCTCGCGCCGTGCGACCACGGCCGCCACCACCTGATCGAGATTCAGATCTCGAAAGCAGGCAGGCTGGTCGGCTCGAAGGTCCCGCTCACCATCCGAGAACAGGATGCTTCGAAAATCACGCGGCGGCCGGTCGTCCGCGGCGCCAGCGCCGATCTCACGCGACGTCTCTCGGCGATCCGTCTCCGTCGTTGGGCCTCCCACCGGGTTTGAGATCGGTAGAAGCCATCAGCCCCGGGAGGCGGTTCAGGCGGGCCTCATCGCCAACCAGCACTGTACCCGAGCCTTGTCTCCATGGAATCGGTGCGCGCTTGTCCGCGCCGTCGGCGCCCTCGGAGACTCCGCGAAATGTGCGCGGCGGGCGTCGAGCTTTAGGCGACTCCAAACCGCTCCACCTTCCATACCTCCCACACGCTGGTGATACTGGCGTGCGCGAGCAGCGCTGCCGCCTTGCTCAAAGGAACGGGATCGTCGACGCCGTCCACCAAACACCCGTTCCCCTTCGAGCAGCCTGCCGCCACCAGACTCGGCAACCCGCGTCGCGATGAGCGCTGCTGCGCACGTGTGGGCGCCCCTCGAGCACGTGATGACGGAGCTTTTGGCTCGGACGGGGCCTAGCCTTCGAGTCGCGAGTGCGCGTGCCTTCGTCTCCGCCGTGTGCATGTGCCGCGAATCCGGGGATTCGTTGATACCTCGCCGACGTGTGACCCACTCGCGTCGAACCGGTCGCTGTCATGCCGCCGCGGCCTGGCCGCAGCCGGGGCTCTTTCGGGGATGCTTGGCGAGCGAGGCCGAGCATGACGGCGAAGCCGCCCCATCGCTCAAACGTCCGCGGATGCGGACGATCCGCGCGTCCTGTTGCCCATCGCTCATAGGCGCTCCAGCTTCGGCGTATGCCGCAGGTGCGATGCCACGCTCACGCCGGCGTCTCTGTACCTCTGCCACGCCCGAGAGGTGCCGGCCCGGCTGGACGGCGAAGTCAAGGACAAACGCGAAGGGTTCAGCTCGGCGGCGGTCGGCAGCCACCCGGTGTTCTCGATGTAGAGCTCGATCGCGTCGACGCGCGGAACCCCCTCGGCTGCTCCGGCGCGCCGCGATCGCGGGGTCGAGACCGGCCAGGGCCAGCGCGTAATCCCAGCGACGTTCATCGGTGACCTGAGAGTCGATCTCGCTGATCGCCCCCTTGAACGCTGAGCGACGAACAAAGCGCGAAGCGGATCCCGGCAACGGTGGTCCTCGGCCCGTTGGATCGCCGTCTCGCGGTCTCAAGACGCCACAAGCCACGGCCGGGCGTGAAGACTCGCGCGAGCGACTCCCGCCACGGCCGCGGCTCAGCGCCGGACAGAGCGAGACGCGCGCAAATCTGGCGGGCAGACGGCAGCGCCCACGCAGGCACCCGATGAAGTCTTACTGCTGCTGATACAGCAGTCGATGATTGATGGAGGCGGCGGGAATCGAACCCGAGTTTGGATTCCTCCCGCTGGGTAGCGGCTATGCCCATAGTGCGGCGTACGGGACAGCCCACAGGCGGTCACCCAACGGAACAGTCTGGGCGCCGGAGTGAATCACGATGCCGGCCTTGAACCTCGAGGCGCGGGCGTCGCGGAGCTGCTCCAGCCAGCGCCAATCACCGTGCTTGAGCGTGGCTGCTGCCTTGACTTCGACGGCGGCGATGTCTCCGGCTTGGTCTTCGATGATGAAGTCGACGTCCTCGCGCTCGCGCTGGTAGTGAAACAGCCTCACCTCGTGCTCTGCGCAGCTGGCGTGCTTGAGCAATTCCGACGCGACGAACGTCTCGCAGGTCTTGCCCTTGACCTGGTCGTCGGATCGGACACGTGCTTCGTCAGCGCCGAGCAGGTAGCAGAGCAGCCCCGGGTCGCAGATGTAGGCCTTGGGCTTGGCCACCTCGCGCGCGCCCAGCCCCGGCCGCCAGCCCGGGAGTCTTCGGATCAGGAACATCTGCTCCAGGAGGGTGATGTAGGCCTTCACCGTCTTGTCGCTCATCTGGAGCTGATCTGCGACCTTGCGGTAGGACAGCAGGTTGGCTGACCGCGATGCCACCAGTCGCAGCAGCTGGCCGACATCATCGGCCCGGTGGAGGTCGGCGAGCTCGCGGACGTCGCGCTCGACAGCACCGGAGATGTAGTCGCGGAACCAGCGGTTTCGGACGCGTCCGGGCGGGCGTTTTCGGGCTTCGGGATAGCCACCCTGAGCAATGTACAGCGCGTAGGCGTCGGGGCCGACCGGTGCGCCGACGACCTGCGGGGCCCTCCCCGCCAACAGCTCGTCGATCAGGTTGAGATGGCCGCCCTCGATCTCGCTTCGTGAAAGCGGCCACAGGTCGAGTCGGTCGATGCGGCCAGGCAGTGCGTCGAGGATACGCCGGTTCGCAAGGATGTTCGCCGAACCGGTGATGATGAAGCGGCCGGGTGCAGTGTCAGCGTCGACCGCCCTCTTCAGCTCGAGCAGCAAATCGGGCGCACGGTGCACCTCATCGATGAAGGCAGAGCCGGCCAGGCCCGCCACAAAGCCAGCCGGATCCTCGATCGCGGCCACGCGAGTGGCACGATCATCAAGTGTGTAGGCCGCCATAGGATGCTCGCCGCCAGGAGCTGTGATCTCGCCGACCAGCGTCGTCTTTCCGACCTGGCGGGCACCCGCGACGAAGACAATCCGGGCATGATCAACCGCTTCCACCACGACGGGCTGAAGACGCCGCGGGTACATCCTGTCCGTCATCGACGACCAACTGTCGCTAATGCGGATTCTTGTCTGCGAAAACGCGGAATACGAACAGTGTAAACGCGGAATGAGCCGACCGCCAACGCGGATCCAGATCCGCGACAGGCCGACGGCCGTGTGCCAACCCGTCTGACTCGCTGCTCAGAAACGCCGGACGCCGCCGATTATTCGACGATCGGGACTCGGACTCCGGCTCAAGGCGCGGGCGACTGATCGGGCAGGGCTTACCCATGATCCTCAGTTATGCGGGACGTGGCTCCGGTGACCAGATCTGGGTCAGATTCAGGAGGCTAGGTGCGCGCATCGACGGCGGCCGGCTCGCGGGTGCTCGGCCGAACGGCGCGGTAGCTGGCGATGGTGGTCGCAATCGACCACGTCAAGAGCGCGACGACGCCGGGAAAGAACCCGTAGCCGAACACACTCCCGTCGGCGGTGCCGTCCAGGGTGGTGAGAAATGTGATGGTGAAGGATGCCGCGCCGATCAGCGCGATGACTACTACCCAGCGCGGTAGGACGCCGGTGCGCAGTGCTACCAGTGCGCCTGCGCCGAGCCACGCGGCAAAGCCCATTGGCGCGACCAGGAATGGCCCCACCGCGCCCGTGGCAATGGCTCTACTGACCACGGGATCCGCGTGTGCACCCTCGGCGCTCGCGCCAGAGAAGGTGACGGTGGCGATGGTGAAGCTGGCGATCCCAATGAGGCCGCCCGCGTAGGCGACCTGGGAGAGGCGCATCGAGCGGTTGTCATCCCCCTTCCCACCGTCGAGCAGGGCTCGGACCGTCGCCGAGAACGGCAGGAACGTGAGGCCTGCGAGCAGTGCGAAGAACGCCGCGAAGCGGCCCTTCATCTCCGTGTTGCTCGCCCAGGTCGTCCAGTCGTGATCCGGTGCGAGGTAGTGCGGCGTCTCCGCACCGTTCAAGAACCAGGCGAGTGCCAGGAACACCGTGAAGGCGAGGCCAGACAGGGCGCCCACCGATTGCCACGAGGTGGACGCGTCCGCGAAGCCGGCTGACGTCGAGTGCGGGTCATTCACGAAGACCTCCTTGGATGAGGGGTTCGCCCAGGGCGGTGGATCGCCCCTGTCGGGCTGGCCGCAACAACGATCGGCTACGTGGCAGGCACGGCCGATGGCCCCTGGTCGATCCGATCCGCCGGAAGCTCACCCCGAAGGATCGGCGCTTCTGGCCGGAATCCCTTGAACGTGAAGTACAGGCCGACCAGCAGCTCCCACAGCGCTTCGGGAATGGTGCAAAGGCTCTGCAGTGTCCCACCCGGCTGGTCAACGCCGAACATCACGGCAACGCCAGAGGCGATCAGCAACGGCCCGCCGATCAGACCCAGCCACGTCATGCGTCGCGGCACCAGCCCGGACGTGTACATGAGGTAGCCGAACAGCAGTCCATTACCGATGCCTACGACGAACCCGGGCCCAAGCAGAAACGTCGAGTCCTTCACCGCCGCGAAGGTGTAGGCCAGAGACCCGATCGTGTCCTGCCCGACCCCCGCCGGCGGGTCCGTTCGTAACCCGACCACCGTCAGCATGCTGAGGATGCCGACCAGGATGAACGTGCTTTCCATGATCCGTGCGGCGACGAAACCGAGCGCGCATCCCTCATGCTGGCGCTTCAAGAGCGGGTAGGGGATGACGGCCGTGGCGATGTTGGAGATGATCAACAAGAGCTCCAGGAAGCACCCCAGGAAGATGCGGTTGTCGTGGCCGGCGCCGGCGACGTAGCCAACAGGGTCGTCGAGAACCGGTTGAAACAGCCACAGCGCAGGAATCGACGTGGCGAACGTGACCAGCCACATGATCCCGGTGGTCAACGACATCCGGCGCGACTCGGCCGCGGACAAAGGGCGGTGGTAGTCCATGGCTCCTCCCGTTGAGCACAGATGGGACGACCGCTGATTCCTGCTCGGCCAGCAACGCCGCCCGTGGTCGAGCCGCGACCATACCGACCCGTGCGATCAACCACAACCGCGCTTGTAATCGCTACGCCTTCGGGCTGTCTTCCCGATCACTGGATCTATCGCTTCTCCGCCATCGGGGCAGCCGCTGCTCGAGCCCGTCGAGGATCAGGTCGAGTCCGACTGTCCGCTATACGGTAAGTAGGACTTTGATGGCTTGTCGGGTGTCCATTGCCTTGTAGCCGTCGGCGGTCTTGTCGAGTGGGAGGGTGAGGTCGAACACTTTGCCCGGGTCGATGGTCTGGTTCCAGATCAGGTCGATGAGGTGGGGCAGGAAGCGGCGGACGGGTGCGGGGCCGCCGTGGAGGTGGATCTCGGTGAAGAACAGTTCATCGCCTGGGAGCTGGACGTTGTGGGATACGCCGACGTAGCCGACGTGTCCGCCGGGGCGGGTTGAGTGGATGGCTTGCATCATCGATTGCTGGGTGCCGACGGCTTCGATGGTGCTGTGGGCGCCGAGGCCGTGGGTTAGCTCCTTGACGTGTTCGACGCCCTCGTCGCCGCGTTGATCGACGATGTCGGTGGCGCCGAAGTGGCGGGCCAGCGCTTGGCGGTCGGCGTGGCGGCTCATGGCGATGATCCGCTCGGCGCCGAGCTCTTTAGCCGCGAGGATGCCCATCAGTCCGACTGCGCCGTCGCCGACCACGGCGACGGTCTTGCCGGGGCCGGCGGCGGCGGCGTCCGCGCCGAACCAGCCGGTGCCGAGCACGTCTGAGGCGGCAAGCAGCGACGGGATCAGATCGGGGTGGGGCTGTTCGGGGGTAGCGACGAGGGTGCCGTCGGCGTAGGGGATGCGCGCCCGCTCGGCCTGGGTGCCGATCGAGCCGTGCACGAACTGGGCGCGCACGCATTTCGACTGGTAGCCGGACTGACAGATCTCACAGGTGTTGTCGGAGATCACAAACGAGCCAACCACGAAGTCGCCAGGCTTGACCGTCTTTACCTCGCTGCCGATCTCCTCGACGACTCCGACGTACTCGTGTCCCATCAACAGATGATCGACATCCTCGGCACCGCG
>DASUHM010000060.1 GCA_036273515.1 Gaiellales bacterium | reverse complement strand
CCTGTCACACCGGCGCCGT
The DNA here is from genome assembly GCA_036273515.1 of Gaiellales bacterium. Classification (GTDB taxonomy): domain Bacteria; phylum Actinomycetota; class Thermoleophilia; order Gaiellales; family JAICJC01; genus JAICJC01. The sequence goes on along the minus strand of DASUHM010000060.1, from coordinate 18,300 downwards.
CTCGTGCTTCGGCGACGGCGCGCCGTTGCTCGGCGAGCTGGCCGGCGTGATCGCCGAGCGGGCCGGGGCGGACGGCGAGGGTAGCTACGTCGCCGGCGTGCTCAAGGATGCGCGCGAACGGGCCCAGCGCAAGGTCGGCGAGGAGGCGGTCGAGGTGCTCCTGGCCGAGCCGGGCAGCGAGCATCTGGTCTCCGAGGTGGCCGACCTGTGGTTCCACAGCATGTTGCTGCTCGCCCGCGACGGCCTCGATCCGCTGGCGCCGCTGGCGGAGCTGCGCAGGCGGCGCCAGTAAGGGGCCAGGCCCCGGCGTGGGGCCCGGCCCCGCCCGTCGCCTCACGGCATCGCGATGCGGCGCCCGGCGCGCTCCGGCTGCGGCAGCGCGGCATGCCCGGCGGCGATCGCCCGGGCCCGCGCCAGCACCTCGTCGCCGGCCGGCCCCGCCCGGCCAGTCTTGGCGGACACGTGCAGCATCATCTGCTCGGCCGTCGCGACGAGGTCGTCGCCGCGGTACAGCGAGTGGAAGATGTGGAGCCGCTTCTCGTCGCAGCCGAGCACCTGCGTCGTCGTGCGCAGCCGCTCGCCGGCCGAGGCCTCGCGCAGGTGCGAGAGGTGCGTCTCGACCGTGAAGTAGCTGCCGACGCCGTCGAGGTAGGCGGCGTCGATCCCGAGCAGCCCGAGCAGCGCGTCCGTCGTGTCGCCGAACACCTGCAGGTAGCGGCTCTCGTGAGCGTGGCCGTTGTAGTCGACCCATTCCGGCTCGACCGTCGTCTCGTGCAGCGCCAGCGGCCGCGAGGTGTCGAGGGTTGAGTCGGACGGGGTGGCCGCCGCCGCGAAGAGCTCGCGCTCGTGCCGCTCGAGCACCGCGCCGGCCCCGTAGCGGTTGGCGCGCAGGCCCTGCAGCACCGAGACGAGGCAGTCGTCGCGCAGCCGCTCGAGCTCGCGCACCGACCGGCCGTCGGCCTGCGCGTCGGACTGGGCGACGAGCTTCTCGACGAGCTCCGGCGAGAGCTCGGGGACGTCGGTGAGCTTCGTCCACGGCCACTGAAGGGCCGGGCCGAACTGCTCGACGAAGTGGCGCATCCCCTCCTCGCCGCCGGCCGCCCGGTAGGTGAGGAACGAGCCCATGAACGACCAGCGCAGGCCGGCCCCGAGCCGGATCGCGTCGTCGATCTCGGTGACCGTGGCGACGTCGTCCGCCACCAGCCACAGGGCCTCGCGCCACATCGCCTCCATCAGCCGGTCGGCGATGAACCCGTCGATCTCGGCGCTCAGCACAAGGGGCTCCATGCCGATCGAGCGGTACACGGCGGCGGCCCGCGCAAGCGTGTCCGGGTCGGTGCGCTCGCCGCCGCACAGCTCGACGAGCGGCAACAGGTAGACGGGGTTGAACGGATGGCCGACCGCCAGCCGTCCCGGCCGGTCCATGTCGGCCTGGAGCAGCGATGGGCGCAGGCCGGACGTCGACGAGCAGAACACGACATCGGCCCCGGCGGCCCGGTCGGCCCGGGCCAGGAGCTCGCGCTTCAGCGCCTCCCGCTCGGGCGCGTTCTCCTGCACGAAGTCGGCCCCCGCGACCGCCTCCTCGACCGTCGCGACGATCTCGAGCCGGCCCTCGGCCGGGAGCGGCGCGAGCGTCAGCCGGCCCCAGGCCCGGCGGGAGTTCTCGAGCACCGCCGCGATCCTCTCCGCCGCCCGCGGGTCGGGGTCGTACACGCGCACGTCGACGCCGCTTTGCAGGAACCGCGCCGCCCAGCCTCCGCCGATGACCCCGCCGCCGAGGAGGCCCACCGCCCGCGGCCGGCCGGCCCCCGGCTCAGCCACCGCGCGTGAGCCCCAGCTTCGCCCGCACCTCGGCCGCCGTGAGGATGCGCACGTTCATCGCCCGCAGGATTTGCACCGCCCGCTCGACCAGCTGTGCGTTGGTGGCGTTCACGCCCCGCTCGAGCATGAGGTTGTCCTCGAGCCCGACCCGGACGTTGCCGCCGATCAGGGCCGCCATCGCCACGAATGGGAGCTGCATCCGCCCGATCGAGAACGCAGAGAACACCGCGTCGTCCGGAAGCTGGCTTCGCATCGCGAGCAGCGTGCCGGGGTCGTCGGGGGCGCCGTAGGGAATGCCGGTGCAGAGCTGGATCAGCGGCGGCGGCTCGATCAGGCCGTCCGCGATCATCTCCTTCACCATCACCAGGTGACCGGTGTCGAACACCTCGAGCTCCGGCCGCACGCCGAGCTCCCTGACCCGCTGTGCCATCGCCCGCAGCATCCCGGGCGTGTTCACCATGACGTAGTCGCCGCCGGCGGCGAAGTTCATCGTGCCGCAGTCGAGCGTGCAGATCTCGGGCCGCAGCTCGGCCACGTGGCGCAGGCGCTCGTCGGCCCCGGCCATGTCGGTGGCGGCGGCGTCGGGCGGCAGCGGATCGTCCTCGCCGCCGAGGACGAGGTCGCCCCCCATCCCCGCGGTCAGGTTGAGCACGACGTCGACGTCGGCGGCGCGCACCCGCTCGACCACCTGGCGGTACAGCTCGGGGTCGCGGGCGCCCTTGCCCGTCTCGGGATTGCGGACGTGGACGTGCGCGATGGCCGCGCCCGCCCGGGCCGCCTCGACGGCCGCGTCCGCGATCTGCTCGGGCGCAACCGGCACCAGCGGGCTGCGGCCGGCGGTGTCGCCGGCGCCCGTGACGGCGCACGTGATGAAGACCTCCCAGTTCACCGCCGACCTCCGATGCACGCGATGGGCACGCCATGCTATCGCGGCCCCGCCGGGCGCCCGTACGATGCTCGCGTGCGCCGCCTGATCGCCCTCGTCTGCGTGCTCGTCGTGTTCGATCTCGCGCTGTGGTCCGCGGTCGTTCCGCTGCTCCCCCACTACCGCCACGACCTCGGCCTGAGCACGCTCCAGACGGCGTGGATCCTGGCCGCGTTCAGCCTGGCGGTCATCGTGGTAGCCGTCCCGATGGGCCACCTCGCCGACCGGATCGGGCCCCGGCTCGTCACGGCGATCGGCACCGTCGCGATGGCGGTCGCGACGGCCGGGCTGGCGCTCGCGAACTCGTTTCCCGAGCTGATGGTCGCGCGCGTGTTCCAGGGCGCCGCGGACGCCGCCGTCTGGGGCGCGGGGCTGGCCTGGGTGGCCGCGCGCGCCCCCGTCGAACGCCGTGGCGAGGCGGTGGCATACGCGCAGGTCGCGGCCACGATCGGCGTCATCACCGGCCCGTTCATCGGCGGCGTGGTCACGACGACGTTCGGGATCCGGCCGACGTTCCTCGGGATGACGGGGTTGTTCGCGATCCTGCTCGTCCTGATCGCGCTCGAGCCGGACGCCCGCATCGAGGATCACCGCCGTACGGGCATGGTCGCGGCGCTGCGGGCCTCGCTCGGCGAGTCGCTGATCACGGCGAGCGTGAGCATGATTCTCGTCGTTGCGCTCGTCGGCGGCGCGCTCCAGCTGCTCGTGCCGCTGCACCTGTCGAGCCTCGGCGTCGACCGCTCCGGGATCGGCCTCGTGTACTCGGTCGGTGCGGTGCTCGGCGCCGGAGTCGTACTCGTCACAGCCCGCGTCGGCGACCGGGTCGGCCGCGTGCCGCTGGCGGCCAGCGCGTGCGCGGCGCTGGCCGTCCTCACCGCATGCTTCGCCCTGCCGGCCGGGATCACCGTGTTCGTCGGGCTCGTGATCGCGTGCTCGGGGGCCCAGTCGATCCTGTATGCGGTCGGCTACCCGCTCAGCACCGACGGCGCCGACCGCGCCCGGCTCGGGCACGGGGTCGTGCTCGGCGTGGTCAACCTGATGTGGGGGATCGGCGCCGTCGTCGGTCCGGTGGCGGGGTCGCGCCTCGCCGACTGGCAGGGGACGCGGGCGTCGTATGCGTTCCTCGCCGTGATCTGCGCGGCGACGGCAGTCGTGTTCGTTCGCGTCCAGCGGGGCCCGGCGTCGGCGGGTTCTCAAATTGGAAGATGATGGGTATCATCGAATCGATTAGCAGAATCTCCTGTATGCAAAACGGGATTGGCGAGGAGCGCAATTGGCAGAGGAACGGACCGAGGCCGCGGAGCACACGGCCAGCCGCCGGGCGGTGCTGTCCGGTGCCGGCCTGGTTGCCGCGGGGATCATCGTCGGCGGTGTCGGCGCACCCGCGATCGGATCGGGCTCGCGGCTCGGCGACGCGGAGATCCTCAACTTCGCGCTCGAGATGGAGGAGCTCCAGGCGGCGCTCTACGAACAGGCGCTGCTGCATGCCGGGCTGACGGGCGAGCTCGCGCAGTACGCGCGCGTCGTGGGCGGCCACGAGCGGGAGCACGTCGCGTTCCTGCGCCAGACGCTCGGGTCGCGCGCGGAGCCCGCACCCGCCTTCGACTTCGGCGACGCCGTCACCGACCCCGACCGCTTCGCCGTGGCCGCCCGCGTCCTCGAGGACCTCGGCGTGGCTGCGCTCGACGGCCAGGCCGGGAACCTCACCAAGCCGTCGCTCGCCGCCGTCGCGACGATCGTCTCGGTCGAGGCCCGCCACGCGGCCTGGATCCGCGACCTGCTGGGCGAGCCGCCCGCGCCGACTGCGGCGAACCCGAGCGAGGGCGCGGCCCGCGTGATGGCGGCCATCCGCCGCACCGGATACGTGAAGGGATCGGCATGAGCGACGACCTCGTCCGCCTCGACCGCGACGGCGCGCTCGCCGAAGCGCTCGGCCCGCTCGGGCAGGCGACGCGGCGCAGAGTCCTGCGTACCCTGGCGGCGGCCGGGCTGATCGGCTCGGCCGGTCTGGCCGCCGCCGGCGCCGCCGACGCGGCGGCCGAGCCGCAGGGCGACATCGCGATCCTGAACTACGCCCTCACGCTCGAGTATCTCCAGTCGGCCTTCTACACGGAGGTCGAGCGGATCGGCTCGCTGACCGGCGAAACGGCCCGGCTGGCGCGGATCGTCGGCGGCCACGAGCGGGCCCACGTGCGCATGCTGCTCGACGTGCTCGGCCACCGGGCCGTGGCGAAGCCGAGCTTCGATTTCCACGGCGCCACCGACTCGCAGAACGCGTTCGTCCGCACGGCCGTCGCGTTCGAGGATCTGGGCGTCGCCGCCTACAAGGGCCAGGCCCCGCGCATCGCGTCCCCGGCCTACCTCGGCGCAGCGCTGGCGATCCACGCCACCGAGGCCCGCCACGCCGCCTGGATCCGGCGCATCGCCGGCATCCTGCCGGCGCAGTCGGCGTTCGACCAGCCCGCCTCGGCGACCCACGTCGTCTCGGTGGTGGACTCGACCCACTTCATCGTCGGGCGCACCGAGGCCGCCGGGATGCCGGGCTTCACGGGGTGACATGAGGTCGGGCCGCACGTGGGCAGCCGCGGCCATCGCCGCGGGGTGCGTGGTCGGCGCGGCCGCGGGCGTCCGCGCGGCGCGGCGGCGCACGCCGGTTGCCGCGCCGCCGCCCGTCGTTTCCACCACGCAATTGACACTCGGCGCGGATGCCAATTGGGTGGAAGGCGGGCCGCCGCCGGCCGCCGCCATCCCCGCCCCACCGCCGCGTCCGCGCCGCGAACGGGGCATGTGGGCGACGACCGCGGTCGCCGTCTCGATCGTCCTCGCCGCGGTCGTCGTGGTCGCGGTCGCGTCGACGGCTCCCTCGCCCGCCGCGACCGTCCCGCTCGGCACGCCGACACAGGTCTACACGCCCGGCGTTGCGGCGCCGCGCCTGGTCGTGCCCAGGGTGCTGCCGACGGCCAGGCGGCAGACGTGGCGCTGGGCGCAGGTGCTGCGGCCCGTGGCCGCCCGCCGCCGGCCGGGCGGCAAGCTGGCGGCGCGCCTACGCACGCGCACGCCCGAGCACACGGTCAACATCGTCCTCGTCACGAAGACCGCGCTGCACCGTGGCCGGCTGTGGGCGCGCGTGCGCCTGCCCGTCCTGCCGAACGGCACGCAGGGCTGGGTGCCGCGGGCAGCGCTCGGCGGGTACACATTCGTCGACACCCACCTGGTCGTGAGCCTGCGGCGCCGGCGGCTGACCCTCTTCCGCGCCGGCAAGAGGATCTTCCGGGCACCGGTCGGGATCGGCGCGCCCGGCACCCCGACGCCGCGCGGAGACTTCTATATCCGCGACCGCCTGCGCGGGTACGCGAGCGCGTTCTACGGGCCGATCGCCTTCGGGACGAGCGCGCGCTCGGCCATGCTGACCGAGTGGCCGGCCGGCGGGTTCATCGGCATCCACGGCACGAACGCGCCCCGGCTGATCCCCGGCCGCCCGTCCCACGGGTGCATCCGCATGCGCAACCGGGATCTTCGCCGGCTCGCGCGGCTGCTGCCGGTGGGCACGCCGGTCACGATCGAGTGAGGCGCGTCGCCGCAGCGGCCCTCGTCGCGGCCACGCCGGCACGGCCACGCGCGTGCTGGCGTTCGATGCCGTGGCGGCGGCCATCCGGGTGATCGTGGGACGACTGATTCCCCTGTTGCCCTGATCGGCCCTGATCGGGGTCAGACCCCGAACGAAAGTGCAACGGGGACGCAACGGCCGCCGTACGGGGTCTGACCCCGATCAGAGGCTGCGCAGCGCCCGCGTCGCCCCGCCGGCGATCACGAGGATGACGAGGCCGATGATGCCCAGGATGATCCCCCCGCCGGTGAGGGCGTAGAGCACGATCAGCGCGCCGATGCCGAGCCCGGCATAGCCCGTGCGCACCATCTGGCGCTTCTTGGCCTCGCGCTTGGTCAGCGACATGCCGTCAAGCGTACCGGAACCGGCTCAGCCGTCCATGCTCAGCATCATGGCCGGGGGCTCGATGATGTGGTCGGCCTTCGTCGGCACGACGGCCGTGCCGACCGCGAAGAACTCGATCACGTGCGAGCCCCAGCCGTGGCTGCGCTCCTGGATCTGCACGCCGACGATGCCCTCGGCCTGCACCTGCTGGGCCTCCGCCTGCATCCGCTGCATGGCCAGCTCGCGGGCGTCGTAGAGCGCCTGGGTGTAGTTCTCCATCTCGACGTTCTGGCCGATCTTCGAGAAGAACCCGCGCAGACCCTGGTGGGCGACGTGGTAGACGCAGCTGCCCATGCACATGCCCACCGGCCGGTAGCCGGCGCGCAGCAGCGTCCAGAAGTCCTGGCCGGAGAGGTCGCTCGTGAACGGCCGCCCGTTCGGCGCCCGGTGCAGCTCGCCGCCGCGGTGCTTGACGGCGGTGCCGAGGGCGATGAACTCCGCCAGGTCGGCGCCCCACTCGTAGCGGCCGACGTCCAGCCGCACCCCGACGATGCCGTCGGCGCCGAGCTGGTCGGCCTCCTCCTCCATGCGGGTCATCGCCAGCTCGCGGGCGTGGTACATGGCCTGCGTGAGGACGTCCATCTCCTGGTTCTGGTTCCAGTTCGACTGCTGGAAGCCGATGTGGTAGATCGAGCTCCCGACGACCAGGCCGAGCGGGTCGAAGCCGGCCTCCTTCACGAGCAGGAACTCCCGCACCGAGAGGTCGGAGGTGAAAAGGCCCGCCTTGTTCTGGGCCAGGCGGCTGCGGGCGTCGGCGGGGACGCCCTCGAGCGAGTTGGGGTCGTAGCTCATCCCGTCTCCTTGGACAGCGTGAGGATGGTGGCGATGTCGGGGTGGGGCTTGCCCTCGCCGGGAGCGATGGCGGTGGCGAGGGCGTGGATGATGTACGTGACGCCGGCCAGGCGGTCGCCGGACTCGTAGGGCCGCTCCTCCTGCGCCCAGCGGGTGGCGACGATGCCGCCTGCGCCGAGCGCCGCGGCGTCGGCGGTCAGAAGCTGGAGGACGCGGTGGCGGGCGGCGTACCAGGTCTGGGTGGCGCCCACCATCTCGACGTTCGCCCAGCCGCCCCAGGACGATGCCGGGATCGGCTGCGTCCAGGTGTAGAGGGTGCCGTAGTACACGGAGGTCGCGCCGACGATGCCGCACGGCCGGTGGCCGGCCTCGAGCAGGAGCGCGCACTCCTGGCCGCTCAGGTTCGTGAGCGCCGGGCCGTCCGGCGTGCGCAGGCCGGGCGCCCGCACGGCCGTGCCGATCGCCTGGAACTCGATCAGGTCGCTGCCCCACTCGTAGCGCGCGGCGGTCACATGCAGCCCGACCACCGCGTCGGCCCCCGCCAGCTCGGCCTCGGTGCGGAGCCGCTCGAGCGCGCGCCTGCGGCAGTCGTTGTAGGCGTCGCTCAGCACGGTCAGCTCCTGCGACGAGCCGTACCAGCCCCCGCCCATGAACTGCCAGCCGACGTGGTAGACGGACGATCCCAGCACCTGCGTGATCGGCTCGAGCCCGACGCGGCGGACAAGCCCGAACTCGGGCACCGAGAGGTCGGAGGTGAACGCCTGGCCGGCCTCTGCGCCGAGCGTGCGCAGCCGCTCCTCGGCGGCGGCGGGGATGCCGCCGGCGGCGATCCGCTCGATGTCGGCGCGCTGGCGCTGCTCGCGCCGGTCGCGCTCGTCCCGGCCCTCCTTCGGGCCGCCGCGGTTGAAGAAGCCCACCGCTAGCCGTCCAGCAGCCGCTCGAGGGCGATCCGCGCCCGCTCGCTCTGGCGGGCCTGCTCGGTCAGGTCGCGGCTGAGCGCCTCGATCCACGCGTCCAGGTCGAGCGGCTCGGACTTGATCACGATGCCGCGCACCTCGCTGCGGCGGGACGTGCGCAGCGAGCCGTCGTCGCGCTCGAGGTCGTAGCGGGTCTCGGCCATGGTGACGGAGATGCGGCGCACGCGCTTCTCGCGCGAGAAGACCCCGCCCCGGCGCTCGACGCGCACGCTGCCCGGGAGCGCCCCCTCGAGCTTCACCGCCAGCGCCTCGACGAACGCGGCCAGGTCGGTGGCGTCGGCGCGCAGGCTGGCCGCGACGAGCTCGAAGCCGGGGTCTTCCATCAGCGCGAAACTCTAACGCCATGCGATGCGGACACCCGTTCGATCGAGCCCCTCCGGGCGGAGGCGGTGTGAGCGGCCGCCTCCACCCGTGGGTCTCAGGAGGTCCGCATCGGGGATCAGCGTACGCGCGTGCGGCCGCCCGAACCGTGCGTGGCGTCAAGCCGCGTCGGTGATGGCCGTCACGCAGCGATCAGTAGATCGGCGCCGGGGTGACCCAGGAGTTGGTCGCGCCCGCCAGCAGCGGAAGGCCGAAGTTGTGCTCGAAGGCGGCGGTCAAGCTGTAGTGGCTGTAGAACGTGTTCGTCGCCCCGGCGGTGATGCGGGCGGAGACGAGGATCGTCACCACCTGGCAGGTGGACTTCTTGGCGTTGTACACCGACGGGTCGGAGCAGTCGATGCCCCAGTTGCCCTTGGTCTGCACGGACTGCTCGTTCGACTCGTCCCAGGTGACGACGACCAGGGTCTTGCCGGCCTGGTAGCTCGGGGTGGCGGCGATCGCGTTCACGACCTTCTGGATGTAGGCGTCGCCGATCGCGATCCGCTGCGCCTTCGTCTGCCCGGTCACCGTCTCGCACGGGCCGCTCATCCAGTGCATGTCGTGGCAGTCGTCCGGCGCGATCCAGGAGAAGTTCGGCAGGTTGTCGGCGGCGATGTCGTTCCACAGGTTCGGGTCGGCCGGGACGTCGAACTTCGCGCACGAGCCGTCGCCGCCGCTGGCCGTCGAGCCGAGGTCGGTGAACCAGAAGGCCGGGTTGTGGCCGTTGCGGTAGTAGGGCACCGAGCTCGTGTTGTTCGCGCAGTTCCCCGGCATCGACTGGTTGTAGTCCTTCCACGTCATCCCGGCCGCGCCGAGCTGATGGAACATGTTGTCGGCGTTCGACGAGCAGGCCAGGCAGGTGTTGAACGTGCCGCTCATCACCGCCAGGTAGTTGGGGAAGCTCGGGTGCGTCTCGCCCGCCGCGTTCGTCTCGTTGCGGCAATCGGTCGCGAGCATGTGGGTGAAGGGCGCGTCGGTGGCGGCCTGCCAGGCGGCGACCGTCAGGTTCTCGTCCATGATCACGACGATGTGCTGGTAGGGGGAGGTGCTCGTGGCGACCGTCCCGCACGGGCCGTTGCCGCCGCCACCGCCGGAGGGCGTCGTGACCGACGCGGCGCTCGACTTGGCGGAGATGTTGCCGGCGGCGTCGAAGGCGTCGACGGTATACGAGTAGGTCGTGCTCGCCTGGAGGCCGGAGTCGTGGAACGTCGTCGTCGTCCCGCCGACGGTCTGCACCTTCGCGCCGTCGCGGAACACGTCATATCCGGTCACGCCGACGTTGTCGCTCGAGGCCGACCAGGTCACGGTCGCGGCGCTCGAGCTGTCGGCCGACGCGTGCACGTTCCCCGGGACGGTCGGCGCGCTGCCGTCGGTGCCGGTCGAGCCCGCCGCCAGGACGAGGTTGTCGATTTCGAACGTGGCGCCCGCGGCCGGTGACGACTCGGCCACGTTCACCGTCAGGGAGTCGCCGGCCTTCGCCGCCTTGTAGGAGACGGTCGGGAACGCCTGCCACGTCGAGGTGGCGGCGATGCACTGCTGGGCCGAGCCGACAGTGGTCGACCCGGTGGCCGGCACCTCCTTCAGCTTCAGGCACACGGTCCCGCCCGTGGCCGAGCGCACCGTGCCGTCGAGCGTGTAGGCCGCGCCGGCGACGAGGTTCTTCACCGGCTTGGACGGCGTGTAGGCGTACGCCTGCGTGCCGGCCGTCGACGCCGAGACGCGCGCGGCGTGGCCGCCGCCGTTGCCGGTCACGAGCGAGAGCGTGCCGCCGCTGGCCGCCCAGCCCGTGAGCGAGCCCGAGCCGCTGCCCTCGAACGTCCCGTTGGTGAGCAGGTTCGTGGCGGCCGGCACCGTCGCCACGAACGCGAGGACGGCCGCCGTGACGACGGCCGCAACCGGAACGATTCTCCACTTCCACCCCACCATGCCTAGCGCGAGAGTCTACCTCGACTAGACACGTTCCGGGCGCCCGGCTAGATTCCGGCTGTCCTGGACGGCAGGTGGGAGTAGCGGACATGAGACGGCGCGCATGGATCCTGGCGATCGTGGCTGCCCTGGCGGTGACCGGCGGCCGCGCGGGCGCGGCGCACGCCACCGACCCCGCCACGGGCGATCCGGTGATCGCCGCCGTGGGCGACATGGCGTGCGCGCCGGCCGACTCGAACTTCAACGGCGGCGCCGGCACTGCGTCCAACTGCGGCGAGGCGGCGAACAGCGCCCAGATGCAGACCGACCCGACGATCGACACGCTGCTCGGCCTCGGCGACTACCAGTACGGCTGCGGCAGCCCCGCCGAGTTCGCGCAGAGCTACGGGCCGACGTGGGGGTTCTTCAACAACATCATCGATCCCACGGCCGGGAACCACGAGTACTCGACCAAGACGAACTCGGCCGACGGCTCGCCGTGCCCCGATCCGAACGACGCCGGCCAGGACTACTTCGCCTACTTCGGCGCGCCGGCGCGGCCCGCCACCGCCGGCGAGTACTCGTTCAACGTCGGGCAGTGGCACCTGATCTCGCTGAACGCCAACTGCTCGAAGACGAACGTCGGCGGCTGCGCCGCGACGAGCCCGCAGACGAGGTGGCTCCAGAGCGACCTGGCGGCGAACACGCAGCCGTGCACGCTGGCCTACTGGCACCAGCCGCGGTGGACGGCCAACGGCACCAACGCGTCGGCGTACGCGCCCTGGTGGAGCGTCCTCTACGCGGGCCACGTCGACGTCGTGCTGAACGGGCACGTCCACACCTACGCCCGCTTCGCCCCGCTCGACCCGAGCGGCAACAGCGACCCGGCGAACGGCATCCGCGAGGTGATCGTCGGCACCGGCGGGGAGTCGCTCGTCTCGGCCTCGCCGAGCGCGAGCCCGGCGCCGCTCGTGAACTACCGCGGCTTCGGGTACCTGCGGATGGTGCTGCATCCGACGGGCTACGACGCCCAGTTCATCGCCGCGAACGGCGCCGTGAAGGACACGTTCTCTGGAACCTGCCACGGGTCGAGCCCGCCGCCGGCCGCGCTCCAGGTCTCCCAGACGGCTCCGGCATCCGTGCAGGCCGACGCGGCCACGGCCTCCACCGTCACGGTGACCAACCCGGGCAGCGCCGACCAGACGAACGTCACGGTCACCGACAACCCCCCGCCGAACGCGCAGTCGGTCTCGGCCACCCCGTCGAGCGGGAGCTGCTCCGGCCAGGGGCCGATCACGTGCAACCTGGGCACGATCCCGGCGGGCGGATCGGCCACGGTCACCGTGAACGCGACCCCGATCCTGCCGCCGACCGCGGTGAACGTCGCCGCCGCCCAGTCCGACCAGGCCTCACAGGTGACGAACAGCAAGGTCGTGAACGTGACCGCCGCCCCGAGCACGAGCTACGTCGGCGTCACCAACACGGGCTTCAGCACGGCCTCGCCCGCGCTGGCGCTGGACAGCACCCTGCAGTGGAGCTTCGTCGGCCCCGGCTCGCACAGCGCGACCGACAAGACGAGCGGCCTTGGGATCTTCCCCGACACCGGCCTCGTCGCCCCGGTCGCCTTCCGGCAGATGACCTTCCCGGCCGGCGGCGCCTACACCTTCACCGATACGGCCACCTCCAAGACCATCAAGCTGACCGTGCCGATGACGGCCAAGCCGGCGACCGGATCGACGACGACCACGTTCACGCTGACCTGGGCTGCCGCGGCGCCGCCGGCCGGCTACTCCGAGGACGTCCAGGTGATGCGGCCCGGCACGACCACGTGGGCGTCGCTCTTCAAGGCGACCACGGCCACGTCCGGGACGTTCGTCCCCAACAAGGGCACCGGGACGTACAAGTTCCGCTGCCGCTTCCGGCGCACGAGCGGCACCGGCGCATCCGCCTACACGGCAGCCGTGAGCGTCAAGGTCAGCTGAACAAAAGGGGTCTGACCCCGTCTATTCAGGGTGAAATCAGGCCGGCACGGATCGCGTAACGGGTCAGGTCGACCCGGTTTCGCAGCCCCAGCTTGTGGCGCAGGTTCTCGCGGTGGCGCTCGACCGTCCGCGGGCTGATCACGAGCATGTCGGCGATCTCGCGCGACGTGTGGCCGTCGGCGATCAGCGCCAGGATCTGGGCCTCGCGCCCGGTCAGGACGGCGCTCGACTCGTCGTCGGCCAGCGCCCGTCCGAGCAGCGACCGCTCGACCGCCGGGTAGACGAACGGCTCGCCGCGCATCGCGGCGCGGCAGGCGGTGATGAGGTCCTGGTCGGCGACGGACTTCAGGACGTAACCGCTCGCGCCCGCCCGGATCGCCTCGAGGAAGTACTGCTCGCTGTCGTGCATCGAGAGGATCAGCGTGCGCAGGCGCGGCCGCAGCCGGGAGAGCTCCTGCGTCGCCTGGATGCCGGTCATGCCCGGCATGGTGATGTCGAGAACGGCCAGGTCGACATCGTCGTGCACCGCCCGCCGCACCGCCTCGGCGCCGTCACCGACCTCGGCCACCACCCGCATGTCCGGCTCGGACTCGAGCACGAGCCGCAGCCCGTGGCGGACGACGGCGTGGTCATCGGCCAACAGGATGCCGATCCGCCTCGTGGCGACGGACATGCCTAGGCCTCCACGGCCGCGGACGGGATGCAGAGCTCGACCTCGACGCCGCCCTCGTCGCTCACGCCGAGCACCAGCCGCCCGCCGATCATGAGCGCGCGCTCGCGCATGCCGCGGATGCCGCCGCCGGAGCGCGGGAGCAGGCCGAGGCCGTGGCCGTCGTCGGCGACCCGCAGGTAGACGGCGTCGACCCCCACGCTCAGGCGCACCCGGGCGCGCGTGCAGCCGGAGTGGCGGACGGCGTTCGTCAGGGCCTCCTGCGCGATCCGGTACACGGCCAGCTCGACGTCCGGCGCGAGCGGTGGCACGTCTGGCGCGACCTCGAGCGTCACCTCGACAGCGGCGCGGCGGGCGACGGACGTCGTCAGCGACTCGAGGGCGCTCGCAAGCCCCAGGTCGTCGAGAGCGGCCGGGCGCAGCTCGTAGCTGATCCGGCGGAGCTCGTCGAGGCTCTCGCGGGCCAGCTCCTGGGCGTCTGCGAGGGTGTCGGCCCATTCGCCCGTGACGTGGCCCTGGAGCCGCTTCAGCTCGAGCACGACCGCGGTCAGGTTCTGGCCGATCTGGTCGTGCAGCTCCTGGGCGATCCGGCGCCGCTCCGCCTCCTGGGCCGAGAGGACGCGCCGCATGCTGGCACGGCGCTCGTCCTCCAACCGCTCCAGGGTCGCGTTGAACGCCGTGATCACCTCCGCCACCTCCGGGGTGCCGCCGGCGTCGAGCCGCCGGCCCGGCTGGAGCACGTCGGCGCTGCGCATGAGGCCCATGAGCCGGCCGAGCGGCGCCATGCTGAAGCGCAGCAGCACGGCGTTGGAGGCGAGCATGAGGACGAGGCCGGCCAGCAGGATCGCGAACTGCCCCCTGGTCGGCTCGGGGCTGACGCTGACCGGCGTCAGCACGAGCAGCAGAAACGCCGTGACGAGGATCCCCACGTTGACGACGAGGACGCGGGCGTAGAGGCCGAGATCGGGCGCGCCGAGGCGCGGCCGGCGAGTCCTGCCCGGCCGGGCCAGACCGTGGTCGTCCCGCGTGGCTGCGCTCACTGGACTTGAGGAGTGTACTCCCGCGTGCCTGGGTGAAACCACCCAACTTGGCTCTGGAGGCCGGTTTGCGACCTCCGATAGGGCTATCTTGGACGCCTCGCAGCCCCGCCACGACGACGCGAGGAGGTTCGCATGGACATGCTGACCGAGACGATCGAGGAGGCCCGCCGGCTGCTGGTCGAAGGTGACGACAAGCGCGCCGCAGGACTGCTGACGACGGCGGCCGGAGAGTGCAGCGACGAGCGCCGGGCGGCGATGATCCGCTCGCTCGCGATCCAGGGCCGGGAGCGCTCGGGCCGGTTCGGCAAGCGCCGCTGGGACGAGGCCATCCGCCTGGCCGACGAGCAGCTCGCGACCGCGACCCCGTAGTCAGGATGATCGATCGGTGAGTCCACGCACCTGGACGCCAGGCGGTTGGCGGGGGATCGGATCGCCGGTGGGGCTGCGGCTGCACGGGAGTCACCGATCGATCATCCGCCGCGGACGCGTCCGCCACAGGAACCAGAGCAGGCCGGCCGTCAGGCCGACAGTCGCCGCGACGGCGGCGGCGAGCCCGCTGTTGCGCCCGGAGCCCCCGCCCGACGATGACGACGACGCCGGCGGCGCGGCCACAAGGGCGATGTCGTGTCGCGCCGCGAGCGCGCGCACGGCCTTCGACGCGGCCGCGACGACGTCGGCCGGGGTGCTCCCGCGCGGCAGCGGCAGCCGCCGCAGCACGGCCTCGTCCGGGCCGCTGCGCGTGTTCACCACGACGTGCTCGACCCCACCCCGCCTGACCAGCCGCGCCCCCTGCGCGAGCCCGTAGCCGGACGGCATCACGACCAGCACCCGGTCGCGCCAGATGCTCGAGAGCTCCGAGCTCAGGAAGCGGGCATACACCGACGGCTTGCCGAACAGCGTCGGGATCGAGCCGAGGTCGCGGGGTGACTGGATGACGGCGACGCGGATCTTGTAGCCCTGCTGGTCGGCGGACTTCACGAGCCCGTTCAGCTCGCGCCGGGCGGCGGGCGGCGCCGGGTTGTAGGGGAAGAACACCGGTTGGTAGACGAGCACGTCGCTGGCGGGATCGCCGTCGGCCAGCGCCACCGGCGGACGCACCGCCGCGAGCACGGCGGCCACGGCGACGACGGCCAGCACGACCGCGGCCGTCCGGCGGCCGATCACCCCGGACGGCACCCGCGGAGGCGGCTCGAGCACGCTCCCCAGCGTACCGGCCGTCACACCACCGAGTTGCCGAGCAGGATGACGACGGCGACCGCGGCCAGGCCGGCGGCGAAGGCCGCGAACGCGGCGAGCAGGATCAGTCCGGGCGAGCGCGGCGTCATGTCATCCCTCCGCATGGTCGACGACGATCACGGTGAACGGCCGGCCGCCCGGCGGCTCCACCTGGAAGCCGACGCCCCAGTGGCCGACCATGACGAGCGCGGGCGTCGTGCGCACGTACGTGCCCGGCGACTTCTCGGGCATCGTGTAGGCCTGGGTGCCCATCTCCATGTCGAGCATCGCGAACTGGAGCGTGACCCGGGCGCCGGTCACCGGCTTGCCGTTCTGGGTCAGCCCGAGGGTGAACGTGCTGGGCTGGGCGGCCCGGTTGGGGTCGACGTGCACGTGCAGCGTGTAGGGGCCGTGGTGGATCACGCGGTCGACCGATCCGGGGCCGACGTGGGCGCTGGCCTGGCCGACCTCGGCGAGCGCCTTCGCCGGCGGCGGCAGGCTCGAGAGCACCATCGCCGCGAGGACGGTGGCCGACACGAGCACGACCTCGGCGCGCACGGTGTGGCGCAGGAGCCGCGCGCCGGACTCACCCAGGCCGCGGTCGTTCCGCCTCCGGGCGGCGGCGAGGCGCGGTGCCGTGCGCGCGTAGTTGATGCCGCCCGCGACCAGGGCGCAGGCGAGCAGCGCGACCTTGACCAGGATCGCCTGGCCGTAGCTCGTGCCCCACAGCGACGACAGCGTCGGCAGGTGGATGATCGAGGCGGCGACGCCGCTTGCGATCACGACCAGGACGCAGATGAGCCCCGTCCGCGAGAAGCGGGGGACGGCGAGCCCGAGCACGTCGACCCGCGCGCCTGCGGGCGTGCGCCATCCCAGGATGACGAGCCCGACCAGGCCGCCGAGCCAGACGGCGGCGGCGCTGACATGCGTCCAGTCGAGCACGAGCGAGAGCGCCGCCGGCGACGTCTGCGCCGCGTGGCCGGCGAAGCCCGGGACGGCCATCGCCGCGCCTGCCGCCAGAAAGGCCCCGGCCAGCGCGAGCAGCGCGGCCACCGAGCGCCGACGGCGGCGGCCATCGTCGACCCACAGGAGCGCGGCGGCCGCGATCGCGAACAGCACGAGCACGACCTCGAGGTCGGTGAACGACCGGCCCAGGTTCGAGTCGCGGATGACGGGCACGGTCGCGGCCAGGTCGTAGAACGGCCGCTGGGCGAACTCGGCCGTCGCCACGAGCACGTAGACCGGGATCGCGACGAGCGCGGCGGCGAGCGCGACCGCCGTCGCGACCGAGAGCGCCCGCAGCGGCGCGCCCGCGATCCCGGCCGCCGGACGGGCGATGACGGCGCGCAGCGAGAACAGGCCGACGGCGATCATCATGCTCAGGAAGGCGAGCCAGCGGGTGGCGACCAGCTGCGGCGTCGCCGCCGACTCCGACAGCGACGGGATCACGAACTGCGGCGCCGGGCCGGGATTCGGCCCGACGGCGAACGTGAACGCCCCGCGGACGGGATGGCCGTCGGCCGAGATCACCCGCCAGTAGACGAGATACCAACCCTCGGGCACGTGCCGCACAAGCACCGCGATCGTGTTCGGGTCGGACGGGAGCGCCTGCGGCGAGCCGATCGCCTCCTGCTCGCCGCGGGCGTTCGTCACCGAGATGACGGCGAACTTGGGCGCGACCGCCTCGTCGAACGTGAGGCTGACCCGCGGCGGCGACGAGGGGATCGTGCCGCTGGCCGGGGGATCGGTGCGAAGGAGCGCGGCGTGCGCCCACGCCGCCTGCGGCAGCGCGAGCGCGAGCGCCGCCGCGACGGCGAGGGCGAACCCCGTCCTGCGCACCCGCGAGGTCACGTCAGCGGCCTGCGCCCCGCCACGAGGCCGATGACGCCGAGCAGGACGCCGATCCCGCCGACGACCAGCGCGGCCACGACGAGGAGCGTGCTCGGGCCGCCGCTCAGCGACGAGCCCTCGACGACGGGGCCGGGCGTGTCGGACGACTCCGGGCCGTTCCAGTCGACGACGGTGCCGTCGGAGTACGTCTGGCGCACCTCGAAGACGTAAGCCTTCGATCCGCCGGTGAGCGTGGCCTGGAAGCGGAAGACCGCGTCGTCTTCGGTCGGGATGCGGCCGCCCGTCCATAGGATCGTCTCGGGTGCCGAGCCGCCGCCGTGGGCGATCCCCTTGCGCGTCCACCCCGGCTCCGGCTCGAACGAATCGATCACCACACCGTCCGGAACGGTGAGCTCGATCCGGGTCGTGGTCGCGTTCCTCTTCTCGGTCGGGACGGCCAGCGTGAACTGCTGCAGGACGCCTGTCTTCGCAACGGGCGGGCTGATCGAGGCATGCGCGAACGCGGCCGGCGCCCACACGAGCAGGGCTGCGAGGACGAGGCCGGCCGCCCCGGCGTGCACGCCGTGGCGGGCTCTTGGTGCGATCATCGTGCTCCCTTCCCGGGGCCTGGCCCCGAGCGAATCGGTCTCCTACGCCGGACAGGGAGCGCGGGGCGGCCCGCGGGTCAGGTTCGCGCCGCAGGTCTGGGCGGCGGCGCGCACGGCCGTCGCGAGCAGCGGGCGCGGGAGCGCGGCCGAGGGGCGGGGCCGGCGGGCCAGCGCCCGCCGGGCG
>DASUHM010000059.1 GCA_036273515.1 Gaiellales bacterium | reverse complement strand
GGTCAGCGTCGTCAGGATGCGAACGGCGGTCGTCTTGCCCGCGCCGTTGGGGCCGAGCACGCCCAGAATGGCGCCGCGGGGCACCTCCAGGTCGAGCCCGGCGAGCGCGACGGTGGGCCCGAACCGCTTTCGCAGCCCCTCTGCCTCGATCATCAACTCGTGCATCGATACTCCTTACCGGTCGGCAAGTAATCAGTCTGGGCTCAGCGTAGCCACGTACTAGCCGGCCGTCAAGTAAGGTACGATTCGCGGTATGAGCGAGGCGTCCGAGACCCGTCCAACGAAGCGCCGGCCCCGCGGCGAGATGCGCGACCGTATCCTCGACGTCGCCCTCGAGCTCTTCAACGAGCAGGGCTACGACAAGACCTCGCTGCGCGAGATCGCCGAGCGCCTCGGCGTCACCAAGGCGGCGCTCTACTACCACTTCGAGCGCAAGGAGGACATCCTCCTCGAGCTGCACCTTCGCCTGCACGCGCTCGGCAACGACCTGCTCGACCAGCTGGACGCCCTCGGGGACGACGCTCTGGCCGCCGCGGCGTGGCCGCAGATCGTCGATGCGTTCATCGACCAGGTGCTCGCCAACCGCGACCTCTTCCTCGTCCACCAGCGCAACCAGAGCGCGTTCGAGGCGATCGTCGCCAACGAGCGCCACCAGGCCGAGAACGAGGACATCGAGGAGCGCTTCCGCCGCTTCCTTGCAAGCCCCGCGATCCCGCTCCCGGACAGGGTGCGGATGGCCTGCTCGATCGGAGCCGTGTTCGCCGCGCTGATGGGCGCGGGCGCGATGTACGGCGACGCCGATCCCGACGAGGTCGCCGGCTACGTCCGCGCGGCCGTGCACGACCTCTTCCCGGCTCCGCGCTGACGGTCCGCGCTCGTCGCGGAAGTCTCAATCTCCGGGATCGGACGCCGATGACCCGAGCACTGCCGTGGACGGTCGTGCGCCCATACCTCCGAGCTCCGAAACTCCACCGCTGGATCCGGTGCGGGCCGCGCTTGCTCGCATGCAGGCGGCCGTGCGCCGGGCAGTCGTCGGCGAGCGGCCGGGCGGCCGCGGCCTGACCGGCGAGGCGCAGCTCGCGCGCATCCTCGACCTCTTCGAGGAGCACGTGTACGCGGGCGAGATCACCCCGTCCGGGTCGTACGTCGACCATGCGTCCGACGTGACCCTCGGCTCGCTGCTCGGTGGCGAGGTGCCGGCGGACGTCGCGCCGGGCGAGTTCTGGGAGTCGCGCATCCTGGCCGAGGACTGGGCCGCCTACGAGGCGTTCAACCGCCGCCTGCTCGACGGCGAGGACGCCGAGGTCACCTACCGCATCGAGGGCGTCGACGGCATCACCCGCGTCCTGCGCGACCGCGCCCGCCCGCGGCCGAAGGGCGACGGCGGCATGCTCATCGACGGGATCATCTCCGACCTGACGGCGCGCGAAGAGGCGACCGCCGCCGCGGCCGAGGCGCACGATCGCTTCACCGGCCTCCTCGACGTCGTCGGCGCACACGTCTATCTCGCCCTGGCGTCGCCGAAGGACGGCAGCTTCGAGGAGCTCTTCCAGGGCCCGGGCGGCGATCGCCTGCTGGGCGGCGCCGAGCCCGACCCGGAGATGGTGAACTGGGACCGGGCCGTGCACCCCGACGACCGCGCCGCCTACGACGACTTCAACACGGCGCTCAGCCGCGGCGAGGACCGCGAGGTCTTCTACCGGCTGATCGGCCTCGACGGTGTCACGCGCTGGGTGCACGACCGTGCAGTGTGTCGCCCCCGCCCCGACGGCACCTACGAGGTCAGCGGCATCGTCTCGGACGACACCGAGCGGCGGCGGCTCGAAGACCAGCTGCGGCAGAGCCTGATCGAGCTCGAGGAGGCGCGCGCCGACGCCGAGCGGCGCGCGAACACCGACGACCTGACCGGCGCCTACAACCGCCGCCACTTCGCCCAGCTCGCCTCCGACCTGCTCGCATCCGCTCCCGATCGCTCGGCGCTGCTCTTGATCGACGCCGACCACTTCAAGCAGATCAACGACGTCTACGGGCACGCCGTCGGCGACGCCGTCCTGGCAGAGCTGGCCGCGCGGCTGCGGTCGGGCATCGGGCCGGCCGACCACCTCGCCCGCTGGGGCGGCGAGGAGTTCGCGGTGCTGCTCGGGGACGTCGCGTCCGAGGCCGAGCTGGCCGAGCGGGCCGAGCGGCTCCGGCAGGCCGTCTGCGCGACCCCGATCGCGCACGCCGACATCCGCGTGTTGCTCACGACGTCAATTGGCGCGACGCTCGCGTCCGACGGGGCGGCCAGCCTGGACGCGCTCGTCGAGCGCGCCGACGCCCGCCTCTACGCCGCCAAGTACCGGGGCCGAAACCGGGTCGCGCTCCGCCCCGAGGCCGGTGGCCGCGCGGCGTCGAGCCGCGAGCCCGAGGTGGTCGGGATGGCGCGCGCGCTGGCCTACGCCAGCAGCCTGCGCGAGGGCATCCCCGAGGCGCACGCCGAGCAGGTGGCGGCCCTCGCGATGCGCACGGCCGAGTACCTGGAGCTGCCGGTCGGCGCCGCCCTCCTGTGCCGCATCGGCGGCTGGCTGCATGACGTCGGCAAGATCGCGATCCCCGAGCGGATCCTGACCAAGCCGCGCGCCCTCGACGAGAACGAGTGGGCGGTCATGAAGACGCACCCGGTGCACGGCGACGCGATCGTCCGCCGCGTGTCCGCACTGCAGGATGCCGCCGGGGCGGTGCGCCACCACCACGAGCGCTTCGGCGGCGGCGGCTACCCGGACGGCCTGGCGGGCAAGGCCATCCCGATCGAGGCCCGCATCGTCTGCGCCGCCGACGCCTACTCGGCGATGACCACGGACCGGCCCTACTCGGCCGCCCGCTCGCCGGAGGAGGCCGCCGCCGAGCTGCGCCGCAGCTCCGGCGCGCACTTCGACCCGCAGGTGGTCGACGCCCTTCTCGCCGTGCTCGGCCTGGACGGCGAAGCGCTCTCCGACGCCGCCTGATCGGGGTCAGACCCCGAACGGAAGTGCAACGAAAGTGTGACGGCCGGCGTTCGGGGTCTGACCCCGACTAGGGCTCGAGGCCGCGCCACACCGCGGCGACGGCCTGTTCCGGCCAGTCGTCGGGGATCGGCACGCCGGCGAACGTGCGGTAGAGGTAGGAGCCGATCAGCATCTCGACGACCGCCTCGGGGTCGGTGTCGGGATGGATCTCGCCCTTCTCGCGGGAGAGCTGGACGACCGCCGCCATCTTCAGCCGGCAGGGCTTGGTGACCGTCTCGCGGAACGACTCGAGCATCTCCGGATGGTCGTGCCGCTGGAGGTAGAGCGACGCGGCGATCGAGATCCCGTCGGACGGGCCGACAGCGGCGTGGAAGCCGCGCAGCAGCTCGACCAGGGTCGTGCGCAGATCCGGGCACTCGCACGGCTCGTCGGGTCCGGCCATCGTGCACACGGCCGCCGTGACCATGTCGGCCTTGGTCGGGTAGCGGCGATAGACGGTGGCCCGGGTGACCCGGGCCTCGGCCGCAACGGACTCGATCGAGGTGCGGTCGTACCCCTCCGTGCTCAGGAGCCGGAGGGTGGCCTCGATGATCTTGCGGTCGGCGACCTCGTTACGGGGCCGGCCGGGAGAGCGTGGGATGGGGTGGGAGATTGCCATGTCGTGCGAATTATGATACACCACAGGACTGTATCGTAAACAACCAGCCTGGAGACTCGCTGATCATGCCTACCACCCAAGACCGCAAGGGGATCGCGCTCCTCCTCCTCTGCATGGTCCAGTTCATGGTGGTGCTCGACATCGCCATCGTCAACGTCGCCCTGCCCACGATCAAGAACGCGCTCGACTTCAAAGAGACCGATCTGCAATGGGTCATCAACGCATACACCCTCACGTTCGGCGGCCTGCTCATGCTAGGCGGCCGGGCGGCCGACCTGCTCGGCCGCCGGCGCATGTTCCTGGCCGGCCTCGTCCTCTTCTCGGGAGCCTCGCTCGTGTGCGGGCTCTCGACATCGGAGGGCATGCTCATCGCGGCACGCGCCGTGCAGGGCGTCGGCGCGGCGATCATCTCGCCCGCCGCCCTCTCGATCCTGATGACGACCTTCTCCGAGGGTGCTGAGCGCAACAAGGCGCTCGGCATCTGGGGCGCGATCGCCGGCACCGGCGGCGCGGCCGGCGTGCTCCTCGGCGGCGTCCTCACCGACCAGCTGAACTGGTCGTGGATCTTCTACATCAACGTCCCGGTCGGCGCGCTCGTGATCGCGCTCGGCCCCCGCTACCTGCGCGAGAGCCGGATCGAGACGGCCGGCCGGCGCAGCTTCGACCTGCTCGGAGCCGTGCTCGTGACCGCCGGGCTGTCGCTGCTGGTCTACGCGCTCGTGCAGACCGTCGACCACTCGTGGACGGCGCCGCGCACGATCGCGATGTTCATCGGTGCGGCCGTGCTCCTCGGCGGCTTCATCTTCACGGAGCAGCGGGCCGAGTCCCCGCTCATGCCGCTGCGGCTGTTCCGGAACAAGTCGCTGGCCGGCGCCAACGTGGTCGGCCTGATGCTGGGCGCATCGATCTTCTCGATGTTCTTCCTGCTCACGCTCTACATGCAGCAGGTGCTCGGCTACTCGGCCATGCGCACCGGCATCGGCTACCTGCTCGTCGCGAGCACGATCATCGTGTCGGCCGCGGCATCGCAGGCGCTCGTCACGAAGATCGGCGTGCGCACCGTGCTCGCCGTCGGCATGGCGCTGACGACGGCAGGGTTGCTGTACTTCAGCCAGGTCTCGGTCAACGGCTCGTACCTGACCGACCTTGCGCCGGGCTTCATCCTCGCCGGCGTCGGCCTCGGCTTCTCGTTCGTGCCTGTGACGATCGCGGCGCTCGTCGGCGTCGAGATGAACGACGCCGGCATCGCGTCGGGGATCATCAACACGTCGCAGCAGATCGGCGGCGCCCTCGGCACGGCGATCCTCTCGACGGTCGCGTTCACGCGCGTGAGCGACTACCTGACCAGCCACAGCCCCGCTCCCGACCTGCTGCTGCGGGCGGACGTGGACGGCTTCTCGATCGCGTTCCTGGTCGGTGCCGGCCTGGCGGCCCTGGGGCTCCTGGCCACCCTGACCATGGTGCCGCGCGGGGTGGCGCCGGAGCAGGTCGCCGAAGAGGCGACCGAGCCGGTGGCTGCCTGACGAACGGGCTTCCTGGGGCCGGCCGGTTACCCCTCCCGGCCGGCCCCACGGGAGTGCATGACCGCGCGCAGGTCGCCGACGGGGCCGAGGTGGGCGAGCTTGGCCGGGTTCCGCACCGTCCGCACGGTCTCGATGATCCCGCCCGCCGCGACGTCGAGCAGGATGGCGTAGAGCAGCCCGCCGTTCGCGTCCGTGACGAGCGCGCCGGGGGCGCCGTTGATCTCGGTGCGCCGCATCGTCATGTCGAGCCGGCCAGGCTGGGCGCCGGGACCGGCCAGCAGGGCCACCACCCGGTCGCGGCCGACGATCGGGCGCGGCCACATCGGCCGCACGCCGCCGCTGTCGCCGACCACGGCGACGTCCTCGGCCAGGAGCTCGACCAGGCCGTCCATGTCGCCCTCGTTCACCGCCTCGAAGAAGCGGTCGGCGAGCGCCTCGCGGCGGCTGGCCGAGGTCTCGGAGCGGCGCCGCTCCTCGCGCACGTGGCGGCGGGCGCGGGCGGCCAGCTGGCGGCAGTTGTCCTCGCTGCGCGCGACGATCTCGGCGATCTCGCCGTAGCCGTAGTCGAAGACGTCGTGGAGCAGGAACACCGCCCGCTCGACGGGCGTCAACCGCTCGAGCACGAGCAGGAACGCCATCGAGACCGAGTCGGCGTCCTCCACGATCCGGGCGCCGTCGGGAACGACCGTGCCGGTCAGGAGCGGCTCCGGCAGCCACGGCCCGACGTAGCTCTCGCGGCGCACCCGGGCCGAGCGCAGGTGGTCGATGCACAGGCGCGTCGTGACGGCGCAGAGGTACGACTTGGGGTCGTCGACCGCGGTGCCCTCGCCGACGGCCCGCTGGTAACGAACGTAGGCCTCCTGCACCATGTCCTCGGCCTCGACCACGCTTCCGAGCATGCGGTAGGCGATCGAGAAGAGCAGCGGCCGCAGGTCGTCGTGGGCCTCGGGCATCGCCGGCGCCTCAGTCCGCGAGCCGGACGGCCTCGCCCGAAGCGGCCGACGCGTAGAGCGCGTCGATGGCGCGCATGTTCGCGAGCGTGTCAGCGTGCGAGACGACCCGCGGGGCGCGGCTCTTCAGGATGCAGTCGGCGAAGTCCTCGACCTCGAGCTGGTACTCGTCGGCGGCGTCGATCGCGTGCGCCTCCTCGCGGCCGCCGGCGTCCGTGTGGATCACCCGGACCTCGTCGTCGGGACGGACGACGAAGGCCTGCGGGACGGTGATGTCGCCCTCGGTGCCGAGCAGGCGGACGTGGTGGCGGTAGGGCTGTGCGAGGCTGGAGAGGATGAGCGCGGAGCCGCCCTCACCGAAGTCGAGCACGCCGCGGAAGTCCTCGTCGACGCCCTCGGCGCTCGGCAGCGCCGACCCGCTGACCGCGACGGGCGGGCGGCCGAACATCCACCGCGACACGTTGATGCAGTAGGCGCCGACGTCGTAGAGCGATCCGCCGCCGTACTCCGGCACGCGGCGGACATTCTTCGGGTCGTGCACCGTGAAGGTGAAGACGGCGACGACGGCGCGCAGGTCGCCGATCGCGCCCTCGTCGAGCAGCCGCCGCACGGTGCGCCACTGGGGGTGGAAGCGGTACATGAACGCCTCCATCCAGACGACGCCGCGGCCGTCGCAGTGGTCGATCATGTCGGCCGTCTCGGCGGCGTTCAGCGCCGCCGGCTTCTCGCAGAGGACGTGCTTGCCGGCGTCGGCGGCCCGCTTCGACCAGTCGGCGTGGAGGTGGTTCGGGAGCGGGATGTAGACGGCGTCGACGTCCGAGTCGGCCAGCAGGTCGGCGTAGCTCCCGTGCAGTCGCACGGCGTCGCGGAGGGGCCGGCCGTCGCGCGTCTTGAGGCGGGTTTCGCGCAGGAACCGATCTCCGGCGTCGCTCGTGCTCGCGAGCGCGACCAGCTCGGCGTTGCGGGCGCGCAGGATGGACGGGATGACCACCTTGCGGCCGATGTTCGCGGCGCTCATGACGCCGACGCGGACGTGCTCCACCGCACCCCTTCCGACGGGCGCGATGTTAGCGAACGGCCGCCTCGAGCCGCTCGCGCCAGAACGCCATGAAGCCGTCGACGTCGGCGCCGGGGTAGGCGACCGCGATGTGCTCGAAGCCGGCGTCGGCGAACTTGCGCACGGCGGTGGCATGGCGGTCGGTGTCCGGCCCGGCCGGGAACAGGTCGGCCAGGCGTTCCGGCTCGATCGTCGCCGTGGCGGCGTCGAAGTTGACCGGGTTCGGCAGCTCGGACTGCACCTTCCAGCCGCCGGCGGCGAAGCGGAACTGGGCGTGCGCGTCGGCCAGCCCGGCCTCCGCGTCGCCGGCCCAGGCGAGCACGACCTGGCCCCACGTCCCGGCAGGGTCGCCGCCCGCCTCGAGGTATGCGGAAACGATCTTCTCGTCGGGCTCGGTCGCGCAAACGCCGTCCGCGATGTCGGCGGCCAGCTCGGCCGCCATCGGGCCGCCGGCGGCGACGTAGGTCGGGATGCGCCGCCGGGGCAGGTCGAACACCCGCGCGTCCTCGACCACGAAGTGCTCGCCGCGGTGCGTCACATAGCCGCCGTCCCACAGCTGCCGGATCACGCCGACCGCCTCGCGCAGCATCTCGTGGCGGACGTCGACGGGCGGCCAGCCGCGGCCGACGACGTGCTCGTTCAGCCGCTCGCCCGCGCCGAGGCCGAGCGTGAACCGCTCATCCGAGAGCACCGCGACCGTCGCCGCCATCTGGGCGACGATCGCCGGGTGGTAGCGCATGATCGGGCAGGTCACCATGGTCGCGAGCTCGATCCGCTCGGTGGCCTGGGCCACCGCCCCGAGCACGCTCCACGCGAAGGCCGAGTGCGACTGGCTGGTCAGCCAGGGGTGGTAGTGGTCGGAGATGACCAGGAAATCGAACCCGGCCTCTTCCGCGGCAACGGCCTGGCGGACGAGATCCTGCGGTGGGTTGCCCTCGCAGTAGAGGGTATAGCCGTACCTCGGCATGTCGTCCCTGTTCCCGCCGGGACGCCACGCCGAACCACGGCGGTGCGGCGGCTACGACCCTCCGTGGCCGGAGCCGGCCCCCTGTCCGCCGCCACCGCCGTGGTTGCCGGCCGCGGAGGCCGATCCGTTCGAGCCCCCGCTGTGGCCGTTCTGGCCATGCTGGCCGGCGTGGCTTCGCCCGTTGCTCGCAGCTGCGGAGATGGTCGCACCCTTGACGCCCGCCGTGCCCGTGGTGGAGTGCGCCAGCGCCGAGATCTCGGCCCCGTGCCCGTGACCGGATCCCTTCGCGTCGGCGCCGCCCTTCGCGGTCGTCGACTCATCGCCGCCCTGGCCGGCCTTGCTTCGCCCGTTGCTCGCGAGCGCAGCGATCTCCGCGCCCTTCGCCGCCCCGGTCGCCGTCGTCGCCCGCGCCGTCGACGAGACGGCCGCTCCGTGCGTCCCGGCCGGCTGCGAGGGAGTCTTCGCAGGCGAGTCGGTCGAGACGCCGAGCGAGTGCAGGACGCCGCGCGCAGTCGCCGATGCGGCTGCGGGCAGGCCCGTCGCGTAGGCGGTGCCGGACGCGAGCGCAAGCGTCGCGGCCGCGGCGGCGATGGACAGACGGGACCGGAACGGCGGGGCTGCGAGCATGTAGTGCCTCCTCTGACGACGCGGCGCCGGCGCGCGGCCGGACGCCACGGTGGTCGTGGGCGCATGTGGCGTGCGCGCGGCCGCGATCAACGCGACCAGCGCCTCGTACCCCGGTGGTGCGTCGGCAGGATCGACGGTGCCCGCGAGGATCCTGTCGGCGGTGGTCATGTCGAGTCGGGGCTTGCCCATGCACAGGAGAGAACGCGCGAGCCGGCCCATGCGTTACACCTCGCCGCGAGCGCGGCGCAGGTCGGAGGCCAGGCGGCGAAGGGCGCGATGCTGGAGGACGCGCACGGCACCGGGCGAGCGGCCGGTCATCTCCGCGACCTCCCCGGTGCTGAGATCCCCGATCACGCGCAGCAGCACGACTTCCGCCTGGGCCCTCGGCAGGCGGGCGATCCACGTGAGCGCGCGGTCACGCTCGATGACCTCGGGATCCTCCGAGGCTGCCAGCTCGAGCACGCGATCGCCCGGCGGGTGCAGGTTGACCTTCCGCCGCCACCAGCGCCTGTGCTGGTCGAGCGCCCGCCGCCTGGCGGTGGCGAACACCAGCCGCCGAAGCGCCGCCTCGTCGCCCTGGAACTCCGAGGCACGACCGACCACCTCGACCCACACCTGCGAGGCGACGTCCTCGGCAACGTCCGCCCCGGCCACCGTCCGCAGGTAGCGGACCATGTCCTCCTGAAGCTGGGCGAAGCTCGCCTCGATCAGCCTCGGGAGCTGCGCCGGCCCCTGCGAGGTGCGCGATCCTGTCCAGTCGCCGCGACCCACGCGTGACCAGACACGCGAGCGCCGCATTTCCTGCGGTCAGGCCTTGCCGTTCCCCTTGCCGTTGCCGTCGGCGTTGCCGTTCGCGGCGCCGTCGCCGTTGCCACCGCCGGCGGGCGACGTGGTCGTGCCTCCGGTGCCGGGGTCGGTCGTCGCCGTGGCCTTCGTCTTGGCGGGAGGCTTGGAGGCGTCGCCGCCACCGTTGGCCTTCGAGCCGTTGGCGTTCGTCGCGCCCTTGCCCGTCGCGGCGCCGCCCGGGGCCTTCGTGCGGCCGGGTGCGGCCCCCGACTTGCCGTGGGTCGCGCCGGATCCCTGGCCGTTCCCGTTGCCCGCGCCACTTCCGTTGCCGTTCCCGGCGCCGTTGCCGTTGCCGTTCCCGCCGCCCGCGCCGCCGTTCCCACCACGACCCGGGTGCCCCGGCCCCTTGCCGGGCGGCGTCGTTCCGGGCCCGCCCTTCGCCGGGGCGCCGCTCCCCTTCGTGGCCGGCGGCCCGCCGCGCGACGCCGTCCCGGCCGCGCCGGCCGTACCGGCCGCGTGCGAGGACACGGGAGGGGCCGCGGCGCGCTTCGGCGCGATCGCCGCCGCGCCGGCGGAGTTGCGGTGGAAGAGGGCATGGGTGACGGCGGTGCGCAGTGGGTGCACCGCCGTCACCGCCACCGCAGCGGTGGTCGCAGCGATGGCGACCTTGGTGAGCAGCCCGGCCTTCGTCGCGGCCGACACGGTCGAGACGGCCGCACCGCCGCTTCCGGTGCCGACTGCAGCGCCGGTCGCCGACGCGCCGGCGGCCGCGCCCGAGGCGCCGAACCCGGGGATCGCCGAGGCGAGTGCGCCGAGGACGTGGGGGCTGGGCACGAGCGCGAATGCCGTGGCGAACTCGGACGCCCGCAGCAGCCGCGACTGCGCCGTGCGGCAGCGCCGGCAGCCGGCCAGGTGCGCTTCGTGCGCCGGCGTCGGCGCGAGCATGCGGGCGAGCCGGCTGCGCACGCCGGCGCACTCGGAGTCGGTGTCGTCACGCTCGGCGACGAGGGTCGCCCTGGCCCGCACGAGGAGCGACTCGACGGCGCCGGGCGTCGTCGCAAGCACCTCGGCGATCTCATCCTGGGAGAGGCCGCTCCAGTGCCGCAGCACGAAGGCGTGGTGCTGGGTCTCGGGCAGTGACCACAGCGCCGCCCGCACCTCCGCGAGCACCTCGGCCTCGCTCTCGCCGGACGCGAACGGCACCGGCGCATCGACCTCGGCCGACGGCGTGTCGCGGCGGTCGCGGAGCAGGTTCAGCGAGCGATGCTTCGTCGCCTTGATGAGCCAGGCCCGCGGGTTCACGAGCTCGCGCCCGCCCAGGAGCGTCGCGTGTGCCTGCATGAAGACGTGCTGGACGACGTCCTCGGCGTCCTCGCGGCGCCCGGTGAGGTGCAGCGCGTAGCGGAACGCGTCGGCGGCATACGCCTCGTACAGCGACGTGAGTCGCGCGCCTGTCCGCGAGTCCTGGTCCAGCACCTCTGCACACCTTCCCTGACACGGGGGCGGGAGAATTCCTGCGCCCCTCTCCAAATTATCGGCGGAACTCCTCATTTCGCTAGCAGCTGGGTGTCACTCCGGTGGGGGATTTGCGTAGGCAGACCGCAGGGAACGGCCGCCGTCGGGGTCCGTTTCGCTGCATGGGTCACGGATGGCACTCCTCCTCTACCTCCTGCCGCCGGCGGGACGAGCGAGCACGTCGCAGCTGTTCGGAAAGCGGGCAGGCGGTCGTGCTCCTCGTCCTGTTTCTCATGTCGCTCCTCGGCGTGGCCGCGTTCGTTATCGACTACGGCTTGTGGTCGGTGAACCGCTCCCAGGTTCAGAGCGCGGCCGACGCCGCGGCGCTGGCAGGCGCCACCGGGATCCCGGGCGGCTCGGGCACGTCGATCAGCTACGCCAACAGCGAGTACGCGAACAACGGCAAGCCCGCCGACTCGCACGCCGTGTCGTCGACGAGCAATCTGGCGCCGAACGACTCCGTCACGGTGACCGCGTCGCGCAGCGTGAACGCCGGCTTCGCGGGGATCTTCGGGATCCACTCGGTCACCGTGTCGGGGAAGGCGCGGGCGACGATCGAGTCGTTCACGCAGATGAACGGGATCGGCGTCATGCCGTGGGGCGTGCTTCAGGGCAGCTACACGCCCGGCCAGCCGTACCCGATCTACACCAAGGACACGGCCAACGCGAACAACGGCGCGATCAGCCTCCCCTACGTGAACAACGCCAACTGCCCGGTGCCAAACGGCGCCAGCATCTACTCGGACGAGATCGCCGGATCGACGGCGGTCTGCCCGGTCTCGGTCGGCGAGACGATCCCGACGAAGCCGGGCAACAACAGCGGCCCCACGGCCCAGGGCCTGAACCAGCGGATCACGAGCTGGGAGTCGCTGAACCAGATCGTCCGGTTCCAGGCCGACGGGACGGCGACGCTCCTCGACCCCAACAGTCCGCAGCTCGTGATCATCCCCGTCCTCACGAACCAGAGCGGCCAGAGCGCATGGCCCGATGGCACGAGCGCGCCGATGACCGTCGTCGGCTTCGCCTGGTTCGTGATCACGAGCTGCGGCGACCCCGCCCATCCCACGTACTGCGGAAACAGCGACGGCAAGGAGGTGAACGGCGTGTTCGTCACGCTCGACACCTCGGCCACCATGGGCACCACCGGCCCCTACAACCCACAGTCGAACACGGCGTTCACCGTCGAGCTGACGCAGTAGGGCGGCGGCCCCGGGTCTCGCGAAGTTCGGCCCGGCGGGGAGCCGGGTACGATCGAAGCGATGTTCGACCACGTGACGATTCGCGCCTCTGACCGCGGCGCGACGGAGCGCTTCTACGACACCGTGCTCGAGCCGCTTCGGATCTCGAAGTCCCATGCGGACACCGACGGCGCCATGTGGGAGGACCTCGGCATGTACGCGGTCGACGGCACCCATCCCGCAACGCGCGGGCTGCACATCGGCTTCGTCGCCCCGAGCCGCGAGCATGTCGGCCGGTTCTGGGAGGCCGGAACCGGGGCCGGGTACCGGGACGACGGCGCGCCCGGTCCCCGCCCGGAATACGGCGACGACTACTACGGCGGGTTCCTGCTCGACCCCGACGGCAACAGCGCCGAGGCCGTCCACCACGACACGCTGCGCTCGGGCGGCATCATCGACCACCTGTGGATCCGGGTCGCCGACGTGGCCGCGTCCCGCGCCTTCTACGCGACGGTCGCGCCGCACGCCGGGTTCGAGCTGCGCCTGGACACGCCCGAGCGCGCGCGCTTCGCGGGCGCGTCCGGAT
This sequence comes from Gaiellales bacterium, assembly GCA_036273515.1. Lineage (GTDB taxonomy): Bacteria > Actinomycetota > Thermoleophilia > Gaiellales > JAICJC01 > JAICJC01. Next base: position 36,005 of record DASUHM010000059.1, on the reverse strand, counting down.
CGTTCTCGGTGCTCGCCGGCGCGCGGCCGACGGAGCACCTGCACATCGCGTTCCCGGCCCCGGACAACGCGACCGTCGACCGCTTCCACGCCGCCGCCACCGGCGCGGGCTATCGCGACCACGGGGCGCCGGGCGAGCGCCTCGTCTACCACGAGGGCTACTACGGCGCGTTCGTCCTCGACCCCGACGGGAACAACGTCGAGGTCGTCTGCCACAACGACGGATAGCCGCCGTGGCGACCCTGATCGGGTGCAGCGGCTGGAGCTACGCGCACTGGCACGATCCGGTCTACGGGGGCGCGCCGGCGAGCCGCTGGCTCGGCCTCTACGCCGAGCGCTTCCCGACGGTCGAGGTGAACGCGTCGTTCTACCGGCTGCCGACGCTGCGCATGGCGCAGCTCTGGGCGGAGCGCGCGCCGGACGGGTTCGTGTTCGCCGTCAAGATGAGCCGCTACGTCACCCACATCCGCCGCCTGCGCGACGTGGCGGCGAACGTCGCGCTGCTGATGCGCCGGATCGAGCCGCTGGCCACGGCGGGCAAGCTCGGGCCGCTCCTCTGGCAGCTGCCCGAGAGCTTCCCGCGCGACGACGAGCGACTGGCCGCGGCGCTGCGTGCGCTGCCCGAGGGCCGCAACTGCTTCGAGTTCCGCCACCCGTCGTGGTTCTGCCCCGAGGTGCACGCGATGCTGGCGGACGCCGGTGCGGCGCTCGTGGTCGGCGACCATCCGACGCGGCCCTTCCAGACGCTCCAGCCGACCGCGGACTGGATGTATGTGCGCTTCCACTACGGAGCGCGCGGGCGGCGCGGCAACTACTCCGAAACCGAGCTGCGCGAGTGGGCGCAGCGCATCCGCGCATGGGGCCGGCGGGGTGACGTGTACGTCTACTTCAACAACGACTGGGAGGGGTTTGCGGTGCGGAACGCGGAGCGGCTGCAGGCGCTCCTCGCCTAGCTCAGTCGATCAGCTTCTTCTCCATCTGCCACACGGCGACGCGCCACATCACCAGGGCGAAGGCGATCAGGAAGGCCGCGTGCCCGAGGTCGTCGACGCTCAGCAGGCCGAGCGCGGCGTCGCGCACGAGCTGCACGCAGTGGTAGAGCGGGTTGAGCTCGGCGATCGCGCGCAGGACGGGCGGGAACGTCGAGATGGGGAAGAACGTCCCCGCGACCAGGAAGAGCGGCGTCAGCACGGCGCTCGTCACGTAGTTGAAGTTGTCGATCGTCTTCGCCACCGCGGCCACCAGCACGCCGAAGCAGGCGAACCCGAATCCGGTCACGAAGCCGGCGAACGGCACGAGCAGCATCCCCACGTTGGGCGAGAGGCCGAACGCCATCGCCACGATCAGCGGCGCCACGCCGTAGACGCCGGCGCGCACCGAGATCCAGAGCACCTCTGCGGTGATCAGCTCCTCGACGTCGACCGGCGCCGCCAGCACGGCGTCATAGGTGCGCTGGAACTTCCAGCGGATGAAGGTGTTGAACATCCCGGGGAATGCGGACGAGAAGAGCACGGCCGTCGCGACGACGCCCGTGCCGACGTACTCGACGTAGCGCACGTGCTCGACATGCGAGACGAGCGAGCCGAACCCGAGCCCGAACGCAAGCAGGTAGATCGTCGGCTGCACCACCGACGAGAAGGTGGTCGCCTTCCAGTAGCGGCCGAAGAGGACGATGTCGCGGCTCATGACGCCGGCCAGGGCGGCCGGCTCGAGCCGGCGCACGCGATGGGCGGGCGCAGTCACTCGATCTGCTCCCCGGTCAGCATGACGAAGGCGTCCTCGAGATTGGCGGGGCGGCGCACGCCGTCGGGGGCCTCGCCGTCGAGCTGCTCCGCCCGTACGATCACGACCGCGGGGCCGCTGCGGCGCGTGCGCCAGCCGGCCTCCTCGGCCTGCCGTACGACCGACTCGAGGTGCTCGGGCGTCCCGTACACCTCGAGCGCCTGCTCGCCGGCCTCGGCGCGGACGACCTCCTCGGGCCGGCCGAGCGCGACGATGCGCCCGTGCGACATGACGGCCACCGTATCGGCGAGGCGCTCGGCCTCCTCGATGTAGTGCGTCGACATCAGCACCGTCACGCCGGACGTGCGCAGACGGTCGATCAGCCCCCACAGCTCCTGCCGCACCTGCGGGTCGAGCCCGACCGTGGGCTCGTCGAGCAGGACGAGCCGCGGCTCGTGGATCAGCCCGCGGGCGATCAGGAGCCGGCGCCGCATCCCGCCCGAGAGCTCGGAAACGCGGGTGTCGGCGCGGTTGGTCAGATTCGCGATCTGGAGGGCGCGGTCGACGGCCGCGCGCCGCTCCCGGCCCGGCACCCGGTAGATCCGGGCGAACACGCCCAGCGTCTGACGGGTGGTCAGCTCGACGTCGAGGTTGTCCAGCTGGGGGACGACGCCCATCTCGATCCGCGCCTGCTTCGACCCCGCCGGCAGCACATGCCCCATCACGCGGATCTCGCCCTCGTCGGCGCGGGCCTGCCCGGTCAGCATCCGCATCGTGGTCGACTTGCCCGCGCCGTTCGGCCCGAGCAGCCCGAAACAGGTCCCGGCCGGCACCTCCAGGTCGAGGCCGTTCACCGCCGTCACCGGACCGAACCGCTTGACCACGCCCCGCAGGGAGATCGCGCTCGTCTGCGGTGCCGCCATGGCCCGAGTATAGGGAGGGCCGGGGGGCGGCTCGCGCTCTACATCAGGTCGATCCGTCCGCGCACGTCCCGGACGGTGTCCGCAGCGGCGGGGAGGTGCCCCTCCTCCTCCGCCACGATCGCCTCGAACAGACGCTTGCAGTACCGGCTGATATCCGCCTCCTTCTCGGGATCGTTGACCACGACGCGCACGAGTCGCTCCGCCGCGTCCAACCGGCCCCACAGGTAGTCGTTCTGCCGCCAGCCCGCCTCGAGGAACGCGCCGAAGTGGCCGAAGGCCGTCCCCTTCAGCTTGCGCTCGTAGAAGCTCCGGATCTCGGATTGCGACCCTCGGGGCGCGAGCAGCCGCGCGTCGCGCGGGCTGATGCGTGCGATGCCGACGATGTCCTGCTCGCCGACGCCGTTCGCATCCCTGACCGGATAGAGGGCCATGTCCCACTGGTCGAACCACTCGAACCTGGCCGTGAGGTCGGCGATGACGGCGTTGCCCCAGCCGCCGGCCATGTCGATCAACCGCTCGAAGACGTCACGGGCATGGGCTTCGAAGGTTCGGCCGCCCAAGCCATCTGCAAGCCGAGTCCTCACCAGCTCGAGCGCCTCCGCGAGCTCCGGCCCGTTCACGAGCGCGTCCCTCGTCGAGGGCGTGATGGTCCCGATCCCCTGGGCGTCGTCCGCGGGGCCGAGGAGATCGCGCGAGATCGAGTCGGGAAAGAGCTCCTCGAGCCGTTGTTGGATCGCAGCATCGCGACTCGCCGCGTCAAGCGTGAGGTCGAGCTCCCGAATGCCGCCGTAGAGGAGACGCTTGGCCGCGTCGAGCTCCTGTCGAGGCGGCGCCCCCGCCGACGCCTCCTCCCCCTGCGGCGGGTAGAGCTCGATCACGGCGTCGACCAGGAACCGCAACCTCCGTCGCTCCCGCCCGATGTCGAGTGCGGTGAGGAAGTCGACGGCAGCCGGGTTGAGCCCGCCGCGGCGACCGACCGAGAGGGGGTAGCGGGCACGCACCCAACGGTCGACGACGACGCTCACGGCGGTCGCCTGGTTCGTCTCCGACGGGAAGAACCGCACACGGCAAATTGCATCCGTGAGCCCCTCCTTGACGGTCTCGAGCCGCCAGCTCATGTAGGCCACGTAGGCGGGCGTCTGCGTGTCCGCCGGGCCGCTCGGGAGCGGAGTCGACGCGATCGCATCCTGCAGCCGCCTGGCCGCGTCGTTCATGCTCTCCAGCCGTGTGACCTGGTCGCGGATCGGCTCCTGCAGAGGAATGTCGCTTCCGGCGGCCTTGAGGGCCGAGAGCATCGTCCGAATCGACGGATGCTCCACCTCGACGTGGAGCTCGTCATCGGGTCGGCGCATCGGATCGGGCTCGAGGTAGAGCAGCCATCGCCGCGTCTGGCGGCCGGCCGGCCGCCGGCGGATCTCGTCGATCGCGTGGTCGAACGGATAGTTGTCGAGCACACCGCCGTCGACGAACGTCCGCCGCCGGATCTCCTTCTCTTCGTCCGATCCGGGCGGCGTCATGCTCTCGGCAAGACGCAACGCATACACGCGATAGAAGTACTCGACCTGCGTGGGCGGCCACGAGATACCGCGCCCCGAAGGTGCGGGCGCATTGCCCACGTCATCCGCGAACGCATCCATGCTGATCGGCTCGAACGCGCCGGGGAAGGACGACGTTGCGCGGCCCGAAAACCCGAGCATGTCGACGGCGTCGGCCGCGAAGTCGTTGCGCTCCTCGTTGCGAGTGAAGGTGTTGAAGTGGCGGTTCGCCATCTCCGTGACGTACTGGTTGCCGAGCGGGACGTGCTGGGCGTACCCGAAACGATCGGTCATCGTCACGAACAGGTCGAGCTGGTGACCGGGCGGCATGAGCGTCGTACCGGCCCCGTCGCGGGATATGCCTCGAAGCCCGTCGGCGATGAGATATGAGAGCTGATCGCCGTGCAACACGGACCCGGCCTTGGCCGCGCCGGCGACGTCGCGCCGAAAGGCAAATGCTGCGCGGAGCGCGTGACGCCCCTTCTCCAGGACGTTTTTCGACTTCGTCTCGACCCCGGGGAGGCGCAGTTTCGCGACGCTGGGCACGACGTCTCCGATCGTCGGCAAGACGTCTGCCGCAAGCCGGCGGTACTCCTCGCGCAGGAGCTTCGTGATGTCGGCATGCTCGAGCCACAGGTCCCGGACCGGCGTGAGCTCGCCATCCTGGGCGAGCGCCCGCGCCAGACTGACGCCGTTGATCCCGCCGGCGGACGTCCCCGAGATGATGTCGATCACGACGCGTGTCCGCACGCCATCCTGTGTGGCCAGCTCGTCGAGCAGCTCGCGATAGATCGCCTGGGTCGTGCCGTCCGGGGCGTGCTTTTCAGGCGTCGAGGCGATGACGAGGCGGTGGAGCTCCTGGGCGAGGCCGTGCATATACACGGCCAGGCTGACGCCGCCGTAGCAGACGAGCGCAAGGCGCAACTCCTTTAGCGCGCCGGTGTCGCCGGGATCAGTCGTCATCGAAGACCTCCTCGTCATCGCCCTGGTCGATCTTCTGACATCTGCTGATACCACCACACGGCGGATATCCGCGTTCCACGAACGGCTAGAGGAGACCCGCCTTCTTCAGCGCATCGTCCGCCTCGTCCGGGTGAAGGCTCGCCGCAAGGATTGCGGTCGCCTTGGCGTGCTGTGCGACCTGATCCGCTGTGTCCTTCGCTTGCTCTACGACCCTGTCTGTCGCTTCCTGGCCACTATCCTTGCCAACCTTCACGCCGAAATACGCGCCCACGACGGTGCCGATCATCGTGAATGACCCGGTGGCGATACTTGCAACGGCCGAGCTGGACGAACGAGCCACGATGATGGCAGTCGCGGCGATGGCAATAACCGCAACCAGGCCCAGCGCGACAATCAGGAAGCCACCGACGCGCTTCACCTTCTGCGACCAGTTCTCGTCCATCGGCTGCCCGCCCTTCGTTGTCCGGTGAAGGCAGCGTTATCTCACACCGGACCGGCGGAATCAATCGTACGTTACCGGCCGTGGCGGTTCAGGCGACCTTCGATGAGCCGGTCGAGATCGACCTGCCGGGCTCAGGTGCCGGCGACCCGGCCGCGGTGGGTGAGCGCGTCGATCGTCACCGCCACCAGCAGGACGAACGCCGTCACCATGTACTTGGTCGCGGCGGTGTAGCCGAGCAGGCCCATCCCGTTGTCGATCGCCGCGATCACGATGCCGCCGAGCACGCCGTGGAGCGCCTTGCCGCGGCCGCCCATCAGGCTCGTGCCGCCGATCACCGCGGCCGCGATCCCGTAGAGGACGAGGGTGCCGCCGTCGACCGTGGTCGAGATCGAGCGCAGCCGCGACGTGTAGACGACGCCGGCGATGCCGGCCGTGAGGGAGCACAGCACGAAGGCGGAGGTGCGCACCCAGGCCACGCTGATCCCGGCGCGGCGAGCGGCCTCGGCGCTACCGCCGATCGCGTACAGGTAGCGGCCGAGCTTCGTCCGCCCGAGCAGAAACGTCCACACCGCCAGCACGCCGAGCACGAGCAGGACGACCCAGGGGACGCCCGAGATCGGCTCGAGGATGCCACGGTCGGCGTTGCAGAGCAGCACGAGCGCGACGCCGGCGGCGACCGCGGCGGCGATCTTCAGCAACGTCACGGTCGGCGGCGGCGCCACCAGGCCCGCCGCCCGGCGCTTGGCGTCGCGCCTCCAGACCAGGGCGGCATAGATCGCCAGGATCACGACGAGCACGATCCAGCCCTCGGTGTTCGTGAGGTTCGAGCTCGTGATGTCGTTGATGATCGACTCGTTGACCGGGAAGGTTCCGCCGTTCCCGAGGATGTGCAGCAGCATCCCCTGCCAGAACAGGAGGCCGGCCAGCGTGACGACGAACGACGGCAACCCGATGCGGGTGATGATCAGCCCCTGGATCAGGCCGATCGCGGCGCAGGCGACCAGCGCGGCGCCGATCGCGACCCACCACGGCCAGCCGTAGTTCGGCCCGACGGTGTCGGCCATGATCACACCGCCGACGCCGGCGACGAAGCCGATCGAGAGGTCGATCTCGCCCAGCAGCAGCACGAACACCTCACCCATCGCCAGCAGACAGAACACCGCGCCCTGCACGAGCAGGTTGACCAGGTTCTGGGCGGTGAGGAAGTTCGAGTTGAGCGACTGGAACAGGATCGAGATCACGATCAGGCCGCCCACGACGGGCAACACGCCACTCTCGCCTGCCCTCATCCGGGCGACGGAGGAACGCAGGTACTCGCCGACCGATCCGGCCGTGATCTCGGCCGGGACGGCCAGGTCGGCCTTGCGTGCCGCCGCCTCGGTCAGCTCCTCGTCGGGGGCGGCGCCCTCACCGCGGGCGGGATCGTCGACCTGCGACATCTGGATCAGCCCTCCCCGGAGGACGCCGCCTTCGGCGTCCTGGTCGACTTGCCGGTCGTCATCAGGTCGACCGCGATCTGGGGGTCGAGCTCGGATGCGGGCCGCACCGCCACCATCCGCCCGAGCCGGAGCACCGCGATCGTGTCGGCGACCTCGAAGACGTCGTTCATGTTGTGCGAGACGATCATGGCCGCGAGGCCCTGGTCGGCCAGGCGGCGGACGAGGTCGAGCACCATCCGCGTCTGGGCGACGCCGAGCGCGGCGGTCGGCTCGTCCATGATCACGAGCTTGGAGTTCCACAGCACGGCCTTGGCGATCGCGACGGACTGGCGCTGGCCGCCGGAAAGCGACGCGACCGGCTGGCGGATCGACCGCACAGTCGTCACCGCGAGGCTCGCGAGCGTCTTGCCCGCCTCGGTCTCCATCGCCTCCTCGTCCATCACGAGCCCCTGCATCCGCTCGCGGCCCAGGTACATGTTCTGGACGATGTCGAGGTTGTTGCAGAGCGCGAGGTCCTGATAGACGGTGTCGATGCCGAGCAGGGCGGCGTCGCGCGGAGTGCGGATCCGTACCGGCCGGCCCTCCCACACGAGCTCGCCGTGGTCGGGCGAGTGGATGCCGGCGATGCACTTGATCAGCACCGACTTGCCCGCGCCGTTGTCGCCGACGAGCGCCGTCACCTCGCCGGCGCGGATGTCGAAGTCGACGTCGACGAGGGCCTGCACGGGGCCGAAGTTCTTCGAGACGCGCTGCAGGCGCAGCAGCGGCCCGTCGGTGCCGCCGCTCGCCATCGGATCGTTCGCAGTGTCGTTCATCGTGGCCTCACCCGCCGGAGCGCCGGGCCGCCGTCAGGGGCGGCCCGGCGCGCCAGGCCGGATTCTCAGCTGATCCCGGCCGCCTGGCAGGCCTTCTGCAGGGCGGCTCCGGCGCACAGCTGCGACACCTGAACGGCCTTGTCCTTCACGACGGTCGAGGCCATGTTGGAGGTCGTCACCCAGTGCGGGACCGTGTACACGGACGCGATGTTCTTGTTCAGCGTCGTGTCCATCGTCTCGGAGTTCACCAGCGTGGACGGCGGCTTCAGGCCCGCGCGGAGGTAGAGCGCGAGTGCCGCAGCGGCCTGGGCCTCCTCGTAGATGGGCTTGTAGACCGTGCCGCACTGGTAGCCCTTGAGGATGTTCTGCAGCCCCGAGGGCGAGGCGTCCTGGCCGGTGGTCGGGAACGTCTTCGGCGGGATCTTGTCCTTCTGGAGGACGGAGATGACCGCGTTCGCGTTGTCGTCGTTCGGCGTGATGACCGCGTTGATGTTCTTGTGGGCGGTGAACTGCTGCTCGAACGTCGTCGCCGCGGTCGGCGGGTCCCACGTGCCGGCCGGCTCGCCGACCTTCACGTAGGAGTTGTCCGCGAAGTGCGGAGCGAGCACGCCGTTGTAGCCCTGGGCGAACAGCTTCGCGTTGTTGTCCGTGGGGTCGCCGTCCATCACGAGGATGTTCGGGTTCTTCACGCCCCACGACTGGATGCAGCTCACCTCGCCCTGGCCGATCAGCTTGCCGACCTGGACGTTGTTGAAGCTGACGTAGTAGCGATCGGCGGGGCCGCCGGTGACGAGGCGGTCGTAGTCGATCACCTTCACGCCCTTGGACTCGGCGTTCGACTCGATGGCGGCGCCGGAGCCCGGGTCGAGCGGGTCGACGAGCAGCACCGACGCGCCGGCGGTGATGTCCGCCTCCGCCTGCTGCTGCATCGTGCTCGTGCTGCCCTGGGCGTTGTCGATCTTGTACTCGCTCGAGTTCAGCCCGGCCGCCTGGAACGCGTCCTTCAGGTACGGCGCGTCGAACTCGACGTACCGCGCCGACGACGTGGTGTCGGGAAGCAGGACGCCGATCATGCCCTTGCCCTCGGAGGCAAGGCCCTTGAGCTTCTGCATTTCGGTGAAGTCCACGTTGAACGCCGAGGCGCTCAGGTTCGGCACGTTCACCTTGGCGCCCGAGCCGCCTCCGCTCGAGCTGCCGCCCGACGAGCCGCAGCCCGCGGCCACCGTCAGGATGACGCCGGCCAGGCCAAGGCCCAGCAACCGTCTGCGTGAGTTCCCCATCGCGATGCCCCTCCCACTTCCACGGTCAGATGGCCCACACCGCGCGAACGTTACCCCAACCCCGGTGCATTCCAAACCTTCTAGGCTTGCGCGCGTGACGGCCGGGAGCGATCGCAAGCGGGTGGGGGTGATCGGGGCCGGGCTGATCGCCCAGGCGATGCACCTTCCCCACCTGGCGCTCCTGCGCGACCGCTTCGAGCTCGCCGTCGTCGCGGACCCGAGCCCGTCGGTGCGCGACCGGGTCGGCGACCGCTTCGGGATCCCGCACCGGGTTGCCACCGCCGAGGAGGCGGTCGCGGTCGGCCGGCTCGACGCCGTCGTCATCTGCGCGCCCAACGCGACCCATGCGAGCACCGTGCTGGCGGCGCTCGACGCCGGCCTGCACGTCCTCTGCGAGAAGCCGCTCTGCATCGTCCCGGCCGACGCCGACGCCATCGTCGCCGCCCGCGACCGGGCCGGGCGGGTGGTGCAGGTCGCCTACAACAACCGCTTCGACGTCGCGTACGAGCGGCTCGTCTCGGAGCTGCCCGACTCGACCGAGACGCTGCGCTACATCAGCGTGCTCGTCCACGACCCGGAGTTCGGGCCGTACTTCGGGCCGGAGGATCTCGCCCGCGGCAGCGACGTGCCGGCCGACGTGATCGAGGGGGGCCGGGCCGACGAGGCCGCCCAGGTGCGGGCGGCGGTCGGCACGGACGCGGTCGACGCGGTCAAGGCCTTCTCCGGCGGCTTCCTGGGGAGCCTCGTCCACCAGGTGAACATGGTGCACGGGATGCTCGCGCGGATGGGCGAGCCGCTGCCCGCGCCGGTGATCGCCGGCGACGCCTGGGCGGGCGGCGAGGCGCTGAGCGGCTCGGTACGGCTGCGAAACGGCGCCCGCTGGGACAGCGCCTGGATCCAGCTGGTCGCGCTGCACGAGTACGACGAGCGGATCACGCTCTACTTCGACGACTCGGTCCGCACGCTCTCGATCCCGTCGCCGTGGCTGCGCCAGGCGCCGACCACGTACGCGGTGTCACGGGCGGGGACGGAGGGCCGCGACGTGAACGCGTTCGACTCCTACGACGAGGCCTACCAGCGCGAGCTGGTGCACTTCCACCGCTGCATGCTCGGCGCGGAGGAGTGCCGCACCCCGCCGGAGCAGGCCCGCATCGACCAGGCCGTCCTGACGGACATGTACAGGCTGGCGGGCAAGCCTGAATAACCGGGGTCAGACCCTTTGTTCACCGAGAAGCTCGTCGGCGTGGCGGACGCTGACCGGTGCGCCGGCCAGGCGTGACCGCTCGGCCGCCTCGGCGACCAGCAGCGTGTTGAGCGCGTCGCGGGGGGTGCAGGCGCTCTGCGCCCGGCCGGCGGCGACCTCGAGGAAGTGGTCGATCTCGCCCGCGTAGCCGGCGGCGAAGCGGTCGAACGCGCTGCCGTACGGCGTGTAGCCATCGGCCACCCCGATCGGGTCGAGCAGCCGAAGCGGCGTGCGCGCGTTCATGCCGGCCGCCGCGCTCTCCTTCGACCCGATCGCCTCGATGCGGACGTCCTCGCCGCGGCCGTCCTCGCGTGTGCCGGCGACGAGCACGAGAGTCCCGCCGTCGAGCTCGAGCACGAGGGCGCACGTGTCGACGTCGCCGTAGCGCTCGGCAAACTCGATCGCCCGCACCGCGCCGGCCGCGTAGACGGAGCGCACCTCGGCGCCGGTGACCCAGCGGATCATGTCGAAGTCGTGGATGAGCTGGTCGCGGAACATCCCGCCGGAGCGGGCCACGTACTCCTCCGGCGGCGGCTCGTGATCGTGCGAGGCGACGTGGAGCGTGTGCACACGGCCGAGATCCCCGCCGGCGATCAGCTCGCGCAGCTCGCGCAGGGCGGGGTCGAAGCGGCGCATGAACCCGACCTGCACCGAGAGGCCGGCCGCCTCCACCTCACGGACCAGCTCGACGGTCTCGTCCACCTCGGCCGAGAGCGGCTTCTCGCAGAAGCAGGGGATCCCGCGGGCGATGCAGGCGCGCACGAGGCCGGCATGGGCGGGCGTCGCCGCCGCAACCACCACGGCGTCGGGCTGCGCCGAGAACGCGTCGTCCGCCGGCGCCGGGCGGGCGCCGGCCTGGAGCGCGAGCGCCTCCGCGCGGGCCGCGTCGACGTCCGCGATCAGCACCTCGGATGCGCCCGAAGCCCGGACGAGATTCCCCGCGTGTAGCGAGCCGACCTGGCCCGCGCCGCACAACAGCACCCGCATTCTCCGCGCCTCCCTGGAACGCTCCAAGCCTCGGGTGCAGCCTAGCGGCGCGGCGCCGCGGTCGACCCCCGCACCCGCAGCTCCACCGGCACCGTCAGGTGGCGCGGCTTCTCGGGCGCGCGGCCGTCCATGCGCGCGAGCAGGATCTCGACCGCCCGCTCCGCCTGGAAGTCGAGCGGCTGGGCGACGGTCGTCAGGGAGATGCGGGCGAGGCCGGCGACCGCGATGTCGTCGAACCCGACCACCGACAGGTCGCGGGGCACGCCGATCCCCGCCGCCTCGCAGGCCTCGATCAGCCCGATCGCGGCGAAGTCGTTCCAGACGAAGACCGCCGTGGGCGCGTCCGGCCCGCGCAGCGCGTCGCGCAGCGACATCTCGGTGCGGCCGACCCGGATCGTGTCCGCGCCCTGATCCCACCGCATCCCCGGCGGCGGCTCGAACCCCGCGCCGGTGAGCACGGCCCGGTATCCGGCGTGGCGGGCGCGGTCGCCGCCGGCCTCGACCATCGCCGTGCGCACGTAGCCGATGCGGCGGTGGCCGAGGTCGACCAGGTGCTGCGTCGCCAGCCGGCCGCCCTCGCGGTCGTGCGGCCCCACGGAGTCGGTCCACTCCTGGCGCAGGCCGATGATGACCGTGGGCACTCCGGTGCGCCGAAGCGACGCCGGCAGCTGCGGCGTGCGCTCGATGGAGGCGAGCAGCAGGAAGCCGGCCACGCGCTGCTCGAGGAGCGCGTCGACACCGGCGACCGCGAGCTCCTCCTCGCCCTCGATGTTGCAGAACACCGCCGTGTAGCCGGCCCGGAAGAGCGCCCGCTCGACCACCCGCGCCAGCTGGGCATGGTAGGCGTTGCCGAGGTCGCCGACGAGCACGCCGATCATCGTGGTGCGGCGGCGCACGAACTGGCGGGCGATGCCGTTCGGCGTGTAGTTCAGCGACTCGATCGCCTCGAGCACGCGCTGGCGGGTGGCGGCCGACACCTCGTCGACGCCGCGGACGACGTTCGAGACCGTCGACTTCGAGACGCCCGCCGCCCGGGCGACGTCGAAGATCGTCACGTCCCGCCGCCGCCGCGCGCCGGCATGGTCGTCGGTTGGGGGAACGGCGGTCACCTGATCTCTCGTGGCATCGGGGCGTGAAAGTGTAGTCCGGACGCCGACCCGGCTCTGGTAGCGTCATGGAACGTTCCATCGACAGGGAGGCTCCGTGCCAGCTCGTCCTGCACCGATCCGGCTCGGCATCGCCGGAACGGGGTTCATCTCGGCGGTGCACCGCGGCTGCGCCATGCGCAGCGAGGCGGTGGAGCTCGTCGGCGTCGCCTCGGCGCGCGGCCGCGCCATCCGCGACCGCGTCGGCGCCCTCGACCCGGCCGTGCGCCTGCTGACCATGGACGAGCTGATCGGAAGCGACGACGTGGACGCGATCGTCGTCTGCACCCGCACCGCCGACCATGCCGACCATGCCGTGCGGGTGCTCGAGGCGGGGAAGCACCTGCTGCTCGAGAAGCCGGGGGCGATCTCGCTCGCCGACCACGCCCGCATCGAGGCGGCCGCCGCCGCGCACCCCGATTCGGTGGTGCGCGTGGCCTACCACCGCCGCCACGATCCCGGCTTCCGCGAGGTGGCGGGGGCGGTCGCCGCCGGTGCGATCGGCACGCCGTTCGCCGTCCAGCTGGCCAGCCGCGAGGACTTCCCGCCGAGCGCCGACGACGGCCCCGCCGGCGGCCTCATCATGGACCTCGGCGTCCACGACTTCGACACGGCCCGATGGCTGCTCGACGCCGACCCGACGACCGCCTACGCGCTCGTGCAGAACCCGGTCTACCTCGAGTCCGGCCTCGACAACGCCCACATCACCATCGGCCTCGGCGCCGCCGTCGCCACCACACATCTGTCGCGCACCTCGACCCTCGGGATGGAGATCCGCTGCGAGGTGATCGGCCCGGACGGCTCGGTCGTTCTCGCCCAGGCCGCCACCGGCACCGGCGTCACCGTGCTCGGGCCCGCCATGGAGCCGCGCTTCCCGGCCGACTGCCGCGACCGGTTCGCCGCCGCCTATCAGGCCCAGATGGACGACTTCGGCGCCGCCTGCCGGGGCGAGGAGACGCCGAACGCGACGCTCACCGACGACCGTTTCGCCGTCGCCATCGCCGTCGCCGCGCGGGCCAGCGCAAGCGGCGGAGAGCCGCTCGAGGTCGGGCCGGACTGGCCCTGGACGCCGCCCGCAGCGCACGCAGCGTGACACCGCCGAACGGGAGGGTTGCAACCGTCACGTGCGCCTGGTAGCTTCGCCCTGGAACGTTCCATCCATCTGGAGGGGATAGAGATGAGCACGACGGGCACGCCCGAGGCAGGGGCAAGCAGTGGGCTCTTCACACGCCAGTCCTCGGGGCTTGTGCGTGAGCTCGGAATTCCGGCCGCGACAGCCATCGCGCTGGCGTCGGTCGCCGTCGTCAACACCTTCATCAATTTCAGCGCCGGCCTGACGAGCTTCAGCCACCCCGACATGATCCTGCCGCTGCTGCTCGCGGCCGGCATCTGGTTCGTCGGCATGTTCGCCTACCGCTACCTGCTCCAGGCGATCCCGCGCGCGGGCGGCGAGTACGTCTACGTCTCGCGCGTGATCTCGCCGGTGCTCGGGGCGATGGTCGGCGTCAGCGTCGCCGTCGCGTTCACCTACATCCTGGCCGCGAACGCGCAGTTCACCGCCGCGTTCATGCCGTTCGCCCTGACCGGCCTCGGCGACGCGTTCTCGAGCTCCACCATCGCGGCCGGCGCGAACCACGTGACCAGCAAGGGCGCGATCGCGCTCATCTGCGTCGGCATGCTCCTGATCGTCGGGCTGCTCTCGCTGCTGCCGCTGCGCCGGGTCGCCCAGATCATCCTCGGCCTCGTCGTGATCCAGCTGCTCGCGTTCGTCGCCCTCGGCATCATCCTGCTCGCCCACAGCCACAGCGACTTCGTGTCGTCGTTCGGCAGCTTCAGCAAGCATCCCAACGCCTACAACGCGGTGCTCTCGGCCGCCAAGGCGAACGGGGTGGTCACCGGCATCAGCCTGACGGCGTCGCTGCTGGTCGTGCCGTTCATGGTGCTGAACTACAACGGCGTGCTCTACTCGTACTACGTCGGCGGCGAGCTGAAGCGGCCGGGACGCACGTACGTCTGGGCGTCGGTCATCAGCATCGTCCTGCTGGTCGTCGTCTGGGTGGGGATCTGGATGCTCCTGCGCTGGCGGGTCGGCCTCGACTTCATGCAGGCCCAGGCGAACCTGAACGCCGTGAACGGCGACGCCTACGGCAAGATCTCGAACCTGTCCGCCCAGGCGGGCGGCCTCGGCTACGGGCTCGTCCTCTCCGGCGACCCGATCACGAAGATCCTGTTCTCGATCGCCGTCCCGTGCGCCGAGCTGGCCGTCGACCTGGCCTTCGTCGCCGTCGTCACCCGCGTCCTCTTCGCGCTCGCCTTCGACCGGCTGCTGCCGGTGTCCGTGGCGAAGATCGACGAGCGCACGGGCACGCCGCTGATCGCCACGTGCATCGCCCTGGCGGGCGGCATCGGGTTCTCGATCCTGGCCACCTACGTGAACCTGGCGAACATCGTCGCGAACCTGAGCCTGTTCGTCGCGCTGATCCTGCTCGCCGGCGCGGTCTCGGCGCTGCTCCTGCCGTACCGGCGCCCGGAGCTGATCCTGAAGCCGGGCACGAACGACGTCGACCGGCTGGCCGGGATCCCGAAGTCGGCGATCGCCGGCGGGCTCACGACCATCCTCGCACTGATCGTGATCGGGCTGATCGTCACGCACTCGAGCGTGTTCGGGAAGTTCAGCGTCCAGAGCGTCTCCACCCTGGTGCTCGTGCTGGCGGCCGGGCCCGTCGTCTACCTGATCGCGCGCGGCGTGCGGCGGTCGTCGTCGATCGACATCGACCTCGCGATGCGCGAGCTGCCGCCGGAATGACCGGAGCGGTCTGACCGGTGCCGTTCCGCAGGAAGAAGAGCACGACGCGCGCGCTGCGCATCTTCTTCGCGACGGACGTGCACGGGTCGGACCGGTGCTTCCGCAAGTTCGTGAACGCCGCGTCGGCGTACGACGCCGACGTGCTCCTGCTCGGCGGAGACGTCGCCGGCAAGGGCCTCGTCCCGCTGCGGACGCACGACGGCGTGATCTCGGCGGAGGTGCGCGGCGAGCGGGTCGCGGTGCCGGTCGCCGACGAGGAGCGGCTGCGCTCCGAGATCAACATGCTCGGCTTCTACCCGGTCGAGATGGACACGGCCGAGGTGGAGCGGATCGCCTCCGACAGGCCCTACCTGGAGGGGCTCTTCCGGCGCGAGATCACCGCCCAGCTCGAGGGCTGGTGCGCGCTCGCCGACGAACGGCTCGACCCGAAGGTGCGCTGCATCATCACGCCGGGGAACGACGACCCGGTCGAGATCGACGGGGTGCTCGCCCGCAACGAGCGGGTGGAGTGCCCGGAGCGCGACCTGTACGACCTCGGCCCGGCGGTGCTCGCGAGCATCGGCGACGTCACGCCGACGCCGTGGGACACCGAGCGCGAGTATCCCGAGGACGAGCTGGCGGAGCGCATCGCGGCCATGATGGACCGGGTCGAGCCGGGCCGCGCGTCGGTCTGCAACTTCCACAACCCGCCCTACAACTCCGGGCTCGATACGGCGCCCGAGCTCGACGCGAACCTGAAGCCGGTCCTGCACGGCGGCCGGCCGAGCTTCATCCCCGTCGGCAGCCGGGCGGTGCGCGACGCGATCAAGCGCTACCAGCCCACCGTCGGCCTGCACGGGCACATCCACGAGTCGCGCGGCGCCCAGAAGATCGGCCCGAGCCTGTGCCTGAACCCGGGCAGCGAGTACTCCGCGGACGTCCTGCGCGGGGCCATCGTCGACCTGGCCGGCGACGGCTCCTGCATGGACTTTCTGCTTACGGCCGGATAGCCCGGGGTCGGCTACCGTCCAGGAGGTACGCGAGAGAGGTTGGGCGTGGCGCTGCTGCACAGACGAGAGAGCGCAACCGAGCACCCGTTCCAGCTCGAGGTCGGTCCGACGGCCGTCGTCGCCGGCGGCCCGCTCGAGGGCGAGCTGCGCGACCTCGACGGCCCGGCCGACGTGACGCTCCTGCGGATCGAGACCTGCCCGGCCGGCAAGCTGGCGACGCCGATGGGGTCGACCCGCGTCGACCCGGTCGCCGGCCGCGCCCGCTTCGAGCTCGCGATCCCCGAGCAGACGCCGCCGGTGCGCGCCGGCCGCCGCTGCAACCTCGGGTTCGCCGTCCGCGCGCGCAGCCCGGTGTCCGGCCGGCGCCGCATCCAGGTGACCCTGCCGCTCGAGATCGAGGGCGGCGAGCGGCCCATCCACGAGGCCGGTTACCTGTACGACCGGATGATCGCCTCGTTCCCCGCCCGCCACTTCCACATCGAGCTCGCCGACGCGTTGCTCGAGGGCGGCGGCCACATCGACGGGCGCGTGCACGTGCACGGCGGCGTCCCCCGGCTCGAGGTGCTGGCGCGCTGCCAGGAGATCTGGCGCACGAACTTCCGCATCCGCAACCACCGCCAGCCGCCGCTGTGGCGGAGCGAGCTCCTGTGGTCGGACGCGATCGCGTTCGACTGGGAGCCCGACCGCACCTGGCACCCGTTCTCGTTCGCGCTGCCCACGGGCCTGCCGACGGCCGTCGAGGGGCACATCATCTCCTGGCGCTACGAGATCGAGGTGCGGCGGCGGGGCCGGTTCGGCCGGCTCGAGTGCGCCGTCGCCACTCCGCTGCGGTTCGACATCTGTTAGTGCGCGACCGCGACCGCACGGCCCTCGCGCTGGCGTGCCTGCGCATCTTCATGGGCGTGCTGTGGCTCTCGAACCTGACCTGGAAGCTGCCGCCCGGCTTCGGCCGCGACCAGCCGCGCGGGCTCATGTACTCCTTCCACCAGGCCGAGCATCACGCCATCTCCGAGCCGCTGCGGCGGCTGGTCGCAGACACGGTGATCCCCCACTTCACGCTGTTCGGATGGATCGTCTTCGGGATCGAGCTCGTCGCCGGCGTGCTCCTGCTGCTCGGGTGGCACACCCGCCTCGGCGCTGTGGTCGGCCTCGCCCAGTCGATCGCGATCACCGTGCTCACCATCCGGGCGCCGAACGAGTGGGCGTGGGGGTACGCGCTCTTCGTCGCCGTCAGCGTGATGCTGGCGCTCGTCCCCTCGAACACGCGCCTGAGCCTCGACCGCTGGCAGGGCCGGGCGTGAGGTTCTCGGTCGTGATCCCGACGCTGGACGAGGCGGCGACGGTGGCCGAGACGATCGTCGCGGCCCGGGCGGCGCTGCCCGGCGCGGAGGTGATCGTGGCCGATGCCGGCAGCGGAGACGGCACCGCCGCGGCGGCCGCCGCGGCCGGGGCCCGCGTTCTGCAGACGCCGGGCGCGCGGGCGGAGGCGATGAACGCAGGCGCGGCGGCGGCGGGCGGCGACGTGCTCGTCTTCCTGCACGCCGACACGCACCTGCCCCCAGACGCCGGGACGGCGATCGACGCGGCGCTCCGGCGGAGCTGCGCGGGCGCCTTCCGGATCGGGTTCGACCGGCCGCGGCCGCTCGTCGAGCGGATGGTGAACGCCCGCTCGCGGCTGCTCAAGATCGTCTACGGCGACCAGTCCCTCTTCGTCTCGAGGGAGGCGTTCGAGCGGGTCGGCGGCTACCGGCCGCTCCCGATCATGGAGGACCGCGACCTGGCGGCCCGCCTGCGCCGCGCCGGTGGCCTCGTCATCGTCCCGCTGGCGGTCACGACGTCGGCCCGCCGCCACCGCAGCGACGGCCACGCCCGCGCGCTCGCGCGCAACTGGCTGATCCAGCTGCTCTACACCCTGCGGGTGCCGCCGGAGCGGCTCGCGCGGATGTACCCGCCGGCCCGAGATGGTTGATCGGGGATATGGGCCGCGACGGAGGACGAAGCTATGCGACGGTTCCAGCAGCGACCCGAACCCCCGCCGGCGTTCTGACGTCCAGGCGCGCGGGACTTACCGATCAACCATCGGTGTCGAAGAGGGGCTGGCCCGTGAGGGCCCGGCCCATGAGGTCGCGCAGCACGTCGCTCGTCGGCGCCATCACCGTCGCGGCGCGGGCGTCGCGGAAGAGCCGCTCGAGCGGCAGGTGGCGCGAGAAGGCCGCGCCGCCGCACACCCGCATCGTCTCGTCGGTGACGGCGATCGCCATCTCGGCGGCCGCCGCCTTCAGCGCCAGCACGCCGACCTGGGCGGCCGGATCGCCGGCCGCGACCTGACCCGCCACCTCGTAGAGCAGCGCGCGGGCCTGCATGTGCCGGATCTTGGCCTCGGCCAGGCGGGCGCGGTTCATCGCGATGCCGCTGAGCGGCGTCTGCAGGTGCTCGAGCCGCGCCCCCGCCAGGTGATCGGCGGCCATCGCCACAGCGGCGCCGGCCAGGCCGACGCAGCAGGCGGCGCAGCCGAGCACGAACCAGGGCAGCGTCGCCTCCATCATCAGCGACATGCCAGAAGCCGGTGCGCCCAGCCTCCGCGACGCGTCGACCCGCACCGAGGCGAACTCGATCGCGCTCGACGCGTTGCCGCACAGGCCGAGGCCGTCGAACGGCCCGCCCACCTCGATCCCGGGCGTGGCCGCCGGGATCAGGTAGAGCTCGGTGACGAGCGGGTCGGGCGACCCGTGCGCGCCGGTGGCGGTGACGTAGGAGTCGGCGTGGCCGGCCGAAGTGACCCACGACTTGTGCGCGGACACGATCACGGCGTTGCCGTCCGGCTCGGCCCGCGAGGCCTGCGCCCAGAAGTGGCTGCGGGTGGCCGGCTCGGAGAAAGCCAGCGTCGTCAGGTGGCGGCCGCTCGCGATGTCGCGCAGCACGTCCTGGTTCGCTCCGTGGTCGGCGGCACCGGCGATCAGCGTCTGCGCCGCGATCGCGTGCATGACGTACACCATGGCCGTCGACGAGCAGGCGCTTGCGACCCGCTCGACCGCGGCGACCACCTCGGCCGGCCCGCCGCCGGGGCCGCCCAGCTCGGCCGGGACGCCGAGCGCGAGGAGGCCGGCGTCGGCCAGCCCCGCGACGGCCTCGGCCGGGAACCGCGCCTCGCGGTCGACCGAGTCCGAGTGGGAGGCGATCGTGCTCCAGAGGCCGTCGTCGACGGCCGGATGCTCGATCACGCTCATGCCCCAACCCTATCCCCCCGGCGCCCCGGCGACGTGTGCCGGATCCCACGTCGATGACCCGAGCACCGCCCGCGTCGCGGCGATCCGGGACAGGTCGAGCCCGGCCAGGTCGGTGACCGTGTCGACGTCGGGGACGGGCTCGAGCAGCTCCACGGCGAGACCGAGCGCCTCCGCGGCGGCGACGGTCTGGTCGAGCACGGAGCCGGTCGACCAGGCGATGCCGGCGAAGAGGGCGGCCGCGTCGCCGCGCAGGCGGATCAGGCCGAAGCCGCCGTCGTGCGACGGCGCCAGCACGAGATCGGCGGTCGAGGCCAGCGCTTCGGCGATCGTCTCCGGGCGGATCGCGGGCGCGTCGCCTGCGACGACGACGGCGCCCGTCGCAAGACCGGTCGCGAGCGCGGGCGTCAGGCCGGCGCCGGACTGCTCGACGATGGCTGCGCCGGGGAACCGCTCCCGCAGGTCGGCCGCGTCCGCGGGCGGGCAGAGGAAGCCGGCGGCCGGGTCGACGGCCCGGGCGGCCGCCAGCACGTCGGCCAGGAACGCCTCGGCCAGGCGCGCCGCCAGCTCGGGCGAGAGCGGCGGCGTAAGGCGCGTCTTCACCCGCCCCGGCACGGGTGCCTTGGCGGCGATCAGGACCTTCGGCGGCTCGCCCTCCGACCGGAGGGCAGGGCCTACGCTCACCGGATGTTCCTCTCGGCGTCGGCCCCCGGCCGGGCGGCGACGGCGGCCAGGAACGCCTCGACCGCTGCGATCATCGGCGCCGTCTCGGTGCTCACCCGCCGGTCGACGTCCGTGACGCCGCGCCGGACGGTCGGCGCAAACGGATCCAGGAAGGCGCCCTCGGAGGTGATGGTGAGCTCGGGCAGGATGTCGCCGGCGGCCGGCTCGACGCCCATCCCGCGCACGGCCGCCCGGCCGCGCCGGACGACCGGCCGGATGACGTGGTCGGAGTCCGGGATGCCCCACCCGCGGTGAAGCTCGCACAGCCGGGCCAGGTCGGACGGCGTCTGGTCGTCGACCGTCGTCGCGATCCGCACCCGGATGCCGCGCTCGCGCAGGGCGGGGACGGCATCACACACGCGGGCGAAATTGCGCGGCCCGCGCAGGCGGTCGTTGTGGTCCGCCTCGGCCGAGTCGAGCGACACCTGCAGCGAGAAGCCGTCGTTCCCGGCCAGCGGTTCCATCCGGCCGAGCAGGCGGTCGGTGAAGAGCGTCGCGTTCGTGAGCGCGGTCGTCGGCACGACCGCGGCCATCTCGGCCAGCACGGCCGGCATGTCCGGCAGCATGAACGCCTCGCCGCCCGTCAGGCCGGCGCGGCGCAGGCCGAGCGGCGCCGCCTCGCGCACCGCCCGCAGCATGTCCTCGCCGCCGAGCTGGCGGCGGCGGCGGATGCGGGGGCCGCTCTCGGTGAGGCAGTAGGAGCAGCGCAGGTTGCAGTGGTACGTGGCGTACAGCCACAGCCGGTCGCCCATCCGCCCCTGCGCGACCGCGGCGTCCACTCGAGCTCGAACGTCGCACGCGCGCATCACGGGCGAAGGGTACTACCGGCCCCGCACCGCCTTCCGTGAATACACGGGGTCTGACCCCGTGTATTCAGACTGCGAGCGTGATACCGGCGAGAAGGCCGTCGGGGTTCAGGAGGATCGGCAGGCGCTGGTCGAGCTTGGCGACGCCGTCGACATAGTCGGAGTCGGCACTCCCGACCGCCTCGATCTGGTCGGCGGAGACCGTCAGCACCTCCTCGACGCTGTCGACGACCACGCCGGCGGTGCCGCCCCGGGTCTCGACGACGGCGATCTTGGCGCTGTCGGAGTGCTGGTGGCTGAGGCCGAGGCGCATGGCCAGGTCGCAGACCGGGACGATCTTGCCGCGCAGGTTGATGACGCCGCGGATCCACGGGGACGACGACGCGACGCTGCGCGGCTCCGTGTAGCGGATGATCTCCTGAACCCGCGTGATCGGCAGGGCGTACTCCTCGCGGGCGAGGGAGAAGATGACGAGTTGCTGGGTTTCGCTCATGACTCCGTCATCGACGCCACGACGCCGAAATTCGGCGCCAGGAGCACGATTACGACGTTCCGAGGATGGGCTGCCTACCCTGAACCGGTTAGGGGACGACCGCCTGCCCACGCGGATCGGGCAGCGCCGGGGCGATCACCCAGACAACCCGCGCCTCGGCGGCGGACGTGTTGCGCCACGTGTGCGGGACGGTCGCGCCGAAGGTGACCGCGTCGCCGCGGGCGAGGGCGAACACCTCGCGGTCGATCTCGAGCTCGATCGTGCCCTCGAGGACGTAGCAGACCTCGCACTCGCTCGGGATCGTGTAGTAGCCGTCACCCCCCGACCCGCCCGGGGCCGCCAGCGTCTCGACGACGGTGACGTGCGGCTCGTGCGGCGGCGTGATCAGCGTGTCGACCACGGCCGCGCCGGGCAGGGCCGCCTTCGGCCGGTCGGCGGCGCGCACGACCGTGAAGCTCGGCGTCGCGAAGAGGCGCTCGAGCGGGAGCGAGATCGCCTCGCACACGGCCACGAGCGAGGCCACCGACGGGCTGGTCTGGTCGCGCTCGACCCGGGAGAGGAAGCCGCGGGAAAGGCCCGTGCGCTCGGACACGTCGCCCAGCGAGAGCTGGCGCTGTTCGCGGGCGTGGCGCAGGCGGCCGCCGAGGCGGACGGACATTCCATTGGTGATGGTCACTCCATCTGGAATACCAGGCCGTTGACTCATGCGCAACTTTCCTGTATCTCTACGCAATCGCAAAGGCGGACGACACCCGTGATGGCCGGCGCCTCGGCGTCCTGAACCGGCGCGAGCTGCTCGGCGCCGGCGCGCTCGCGATCGCGACGGCCGCGTGCGGCGGCTCCACCGGCGGCGGCGGCAGCGCCCCCTCCATCGCGGGCTCGGCCCTGGACAAGAAGAAGATCGAGAACCAGCTCCTCTTCTACAACTGGGCTCAGTACCACGACCCGAAGAACGCGAAGGAGTTCACGCAGAAGTACGGCGTCGCGTTCAAGGAGTCCAACTACACGTCGAACGAGGAGCTCCTCACGAAGCTCCAGACGACGAAGGGCCAGGCGGTCTACGACATCATCGTCCCCGACGCCGACCACGTCCGGATCGAGAAGACCCTCGGTCTCCTGATGCCGCTCGACCACAGCCTGATCCCGAACCTGAAGAACCTGGCGCCGCACTGGCGCACGCTGTCCTACGACCCCGGCAACAAGTACTCCGTGATGAAGGACACCGGGATCACCGGCTTCACGATCAAGACCGACAAGATCAAGGCCGACCTGCGCACCTGGAAGGACTTCTTCGACTTCCTGCCCACCGCGAAGGGCCTGACGGTGAACTTCATCGAGAGCCCGGCCGAGGTGATCGGCGTGGCCCTGAACGCGCTCGGCTACTCGATGAACACGAAGAGCGACAAGGAGCTGAACGCCGCTCGCGACCTGCTGCTGAAGGTGCGGCCGAACGTGAGCACGATCAACGAGGTCTACCTGGACGACTTCATCGCCGGGAAGATCGACCTCGGCATCACGTACTCCGGCGACGGCATCCGCATCCGCGACGCCCGCAAGGCCCAGGGCGACATCAAGGTGATCGCGCCCGACGGCCGCTCCGAGATCTGGATCGACAACTGGGCCATCTCGGCCTACGCGCCCGACCCGGTCGCCGCTCACGCCTGGATCAACTACATGCTCGAGCCGGCCGTGAACGCGCGCGAGATGGAGTACGTCCAGTACGAGGTCGGCACGCCGGCGTCGTTCCCGCTCGTCGGCGAGACGGCCAAGGACCCGCTGGTCGTCTTCGGCCCGCGGATCCTCGACAACTACGAGATCCTCTACACCACCCCGGAGGGCCTGAACAAGCGCACGGCCATCTGGGGCGAGTTCAAAGCCGCGTAGCCGGGCCTCAGCCGGACCGATCAGGGGGTGGCACCCGGTTGCGGTGCTTCTCCGCGTGCTCACGGAGCTCCTGGATGAAGTCCGAGCGGCGGTTCAGCTCGGCGCTCACCTCGCGGATGTGGCGGTCGCGCTGGTCGTCGTGGCCCTCGACGCCCTCATGGCGAGCCATGGAGTCTGTGGGGGCGTAGCGGGTGGGCTCGCCGTCGGGCTGCGTGGCGGGCTCGGGCTCAGCGGGCTGCTCGGGCTCAGCGGGCTGCTCGGGACCACTCATCGTCGACCTCCGATCGGGGTTCGGGAGGGATTCCCAGGCGGTCGGACCGCCCAAACCCGTTCGCCGGACGTTTACCCGCGTCCCGCTCCAGGGTAGATCGAGCTGCGATGAGTCGGACGGTCGTCGTCACCGGGGCATCGGCGGGTGTCGGCCGCGCCGCAGCGGTCGCGTTCGCCTCCCGTGGCGACCGGGTGGGCTTGCTGGCACGCGTCCAGACCGACGTCGCCGACGCGGACGCCGTGGAGCAGGCCGCCGCCGCGGTCGAGGAGCGGATCGGCCCGATCGACGTGTGGGTGGACAACGCGATGGCGACCGTCTTCGCGCGGCTGCACGAGATCACCGCCGAGGAGTTCCGGCGCTCGACCGAGGTCACCTACCTCGGCACCGTTCACGGCACCATGCTGCAGTCGCCCTCCTGCGGCGCAAGCACGCCATCCAGGGGTTCACCGAGGCCGTGCGCTGCGAGCTCCTGCACGAGCGCAGCCCCGTGCACCTGAGGATGGTGCAGGTGCCGGCGCTGAACACGCCCCAGTTCGGCTGGAGCCGCGACAGGATGGACAAGCGGCCGCAGCCGGTGCCGCCGATCTTCCAGCCGGAGGTGGCCGCCCGCGCGATCGTGTGGGCGTCCGAGCACCACCGCAAGGAGGTCTACGTCGGCCGCTCGACAGTGCTCGCGATCGTCGGCGACAAGCTTGCCTCGGCCGCGGCCGACCGCTCCCTGGCCCGGACCGGTTACTCCGCGCAGCTGACGTCGGAGCCGGACGACAACGGCCGCCCCGACAACCTGCTCGAGCCGGTCGACGCCGACTGCGACAACGGCATGCACGGCCGCTTCGATGCGGAGGCCAGCGACGGCGACGCCGAGACCTGGTTCGTGACGCACCGCCACCTGGCCACCGCCGCGGCGGCGGGCGCCGGCGCAGCGGCCGCCACGTGGCTCGCGCGGCGCAGATGAGCGGACGGCGCCGGCGCGCGGCGGACCCCGGAACCGAGGACTCCCACGCCGCGATCGCCGACTACGCGTTCCTGAGCGACCGCCGCACCGCCTGCCTGGTCAGCCGGTCGGGCAGCGTCGACTGGTGGTGCGTGCCGCGGATCGACGCGTCGAGCACGTTCGGGAGGCTCCTCGACGCGGAGCGCGGCGGGCACATGTCGATCCGGCCCACCGCCGACCACGAGATCGACCGCGAGTACGTGGAGGACACGCTCGTCCTGCGGACGACCATGCGCACGCGCTCCGGCGAGGTCGAGGTGACGGACCTGCTGGCGCTGCGGCGGGACGGGGGCGCCGACGGCGATGGGCACCTGATCCGCCTCGTCGAGGGCAGGCGGGGGAGCGTACGGATGAGCGTCGAGATCGTGCCCCGGTTCGACTACGGCGAGGTGCGGCCGTGGGTGCGCCGCGACGCCCCCGACCGGCACGTGGCCATCGGCGGAGACGACGCGATCGTGATCTGGTCGGACGTCGAGCTCGAGGAGGCCGAGCACGCCGTGCACGGCACGTTCTCGCTGGCCGCGGGCGACCGGGCCTGGTTCTCGGTGCGGTACCTGCGGCCGCACCGGCTCGACGGCGGCATCGACGAGCTCGACGCCGGCCGTCTCGAGGCACGGGTCCGCCAGACGACGACCTGGTGGCGGCGCTGGCTGCGCGATGCCCACCTCACGTCCCGGGCGCCGCGCGACCGCGCCGTGCTCCTCTCGGCCATGGTGCTCGAGGGGCTCTCGAACGCCGAGACCGGCGCGATCGCAGCGGCGGCGACCACCTCGCTGCCCGAGGTCGAGGGCGGCACCCGCAACTGGGACTACCGTTTCTCCTGGATCCGCGACTCGACGCTGGCGGCGCGGGCGCTGGCGGAGCTCGGGTTCGACGAGGAGGCGGACTCTTTCCGCCGTTTCATCCAGCGCAGCTCCGCCGGCCATGTCGACGAGCTCCAGATCGCCTACGGGGTGGGCGGTGAGCGGCGGCTGATGGAGTTCGAGGTCGACATGGCCGGCTACCGCGGCTCGACCCCGGTGCGGATCGGGAACGCCGCCGCCCTCCAGCGCCAGAACGACGTCCTGGGCGAGCTGGCGCTGCTGGCCTGGCGCTGGCACCGGCGCGGGCACTCGCCCGACGACGACATGTGGCGCTTCATCTGCGACCTGGCCGACGCGGCGGCGGCACGCTGGAGCGAGCCCGACGCGGGCATCTGGGAGCTGCGCAACCGGCCGGCGCGGTTCGTCCATTCGACGGTGATGTGCTGGGCGGCGCTCGACCGCGCGCTGGCACTGGCGGACGAATGCATGCGCCGCGGCCCGCTGCGGCGCTGGAAGCGCGAGCGCGACCGGATCGCGCGGGCGGTCGAGCGCCACGGCTACGACCGGCGCCGCAACACCTTCCGGCGCGCGTTCGACTCCGACGAGATCGACGCGGCGCTGCTCCTGCTCCCCAACACCGGGTTCGTCGACGTGGCGGACGAGCGGATGGTGGGGACCGTCGCCGCGGTCGTCGACGAGCTCGACGAGCGCGGGCTGCTGCGCCGCTACAAGGCCTCCGACGGCCTGCCCGGCCGCGAGGCGACGTTCGTCGCCTGCACGTTCTGGCTGGCCGAGTGCCTGTCGGGGCAGGGCCGGCTCGAGGACGCCGCGGCCGCGTTCGACCGCGCCACGGCGACCGCAAACGACCTCGGGCTCTTCTCCGAGGAGTACGACCCGCGCAGCGAGCGCATGCTCGGCAACTACCCCCAGGCGCTCACGCACCTCTCCCACATCGCCGCCGCATCCGCGCTGGCCCGCCACTCCTCCGACCTCGCCGACGTGACCGGGCCGCGGGCCTGACGATCAGGCCAGGCGGCGCCGCAGCATACGCGCCAGCCGCAGCGGCAGGAGGCCGATCAGCGGCGCCCGCCGGCCCAGGTCTTGCCGGTCTTCGCGATCGAAGGCCGCCGCAAAGCGGCTCGCGTCCTGCGGAGTCGAGTACTGCTTGACGCCCCCCGGGTGGCAGCAGCGCCCACACGTCCACCGCATCTCGGTCCCCGAGGCGGTGAACCGGTAGCGATGGCCGAGCAGGCGGCAGCGGAGCATCGGGTGCAGATACCCGCCCGGAGCGCCGGTTATGCACGGCCTATCGGTGGGTACCAGCCGCCCGAATGAGCGCCGACGCACACACGCTCGAGACCAACATCCCCGCCCGGCTCGACCGCCTGCCATGGGCCCGGTTCCACTGGATGGTCGTGATCGGCCTCGGCACGGTCTGGGTGCTGGACGGGCTCGAGGTGACGATGGTCGGCTCGGTCGCCACCCAGCTGACGGTGAAGGGCAGCGGCATCGAGCTGACGACGGGCCAGATCGGCGTGGCGGCGGCGATGTATGTCGCCGGCGCCTGCCTGGGGGCGCTCTTCTTCGGCCAGCTGACCGACCGGTTCGGGCGCAAGAAGCTCTTCATGATCACGCTGGCCGTCTACATCCTCGCCACCGTCGCGACGGCCTTCGCGTTCGCGGCCTGGTACTTCTATCTCTTCCGCTTCCTGACCGGGGCGGGCATCGGCGGCGAGTACGCGGCCATCAACTCGGCGATCGACGAGCTGATCCCCGCCCGCGTCCGGGGCCGGGTCGACCTGATCATCAACGGCTCGTACTGGTTCGGCGCGATGGCCGGATCGGCGGCGGCGATCTTCTTCCTCTCGTCCGTCTTCGCGACCGACGTGGGCTGGCGGCTGTGCTTCGGGGTCGGCGCCGTGCTCGGCCTCGCGATCATGCTCGTGCGACGCAGCATCCCCGAGAGCCCACGCTGGCTCTTCATCCACGGCCGCGAGGACGAAGCCGAGGCGATCGTGTCGAAGATCGAGCAGGACG
The DNA here is from genome assembly GCA_036273515.1 of Gaiellales bacterium. Taxonomy (GTDB): domain Bacteria; phylum Actinomycetota; class Thermoleophilia; order Gaiellales; family JAICJC01; genus JAICJC01. The sequence goes on along the minus strand of DASUHM010000059.1, from coordinate 8,482 downwards.
TGGCCCGCGAGACCGGGCAGGACCTGGACGAGCCCGACGAGAGCATCAAGGTCGAGCAGCGCAAGACGATCCCGTTCCGCGAGATCGCCCGCACCGGGTTCGGCAGGTACCCGCGCCGCGCGGTGCTCGGTCTCGCCCTCTTCGTCGGCCAGGCGTTCATCTACAACGGCATCACCTTCAACCTGGGCATCCTGTTCTCGACGTTCTTCGGCGTCTCGGCCGCGTTCGTGCCGGTGTTCCTGATCATCTTCGCGGCGGGCAACTTCGCTGGACCGCTCGTCCTCGGCCGGCTCTTCGACACCGTCGGCCGCAAGCCGATGATCACGATCACGTACCTCGGGGCGGCGATCTCGGGTGCCGTCCTGGCGTACCTCTTCGCGAACGGGACGATCGCGTCCGAGTGGTGGTTCGAGCTCGGCATCGTCGTCACGTTCTTCCTCGCGTCGGCCGGCGCCAGCGCCGCCTACCTGACGGTGAGCGAGATCTTCCCGATGGAGACGCGCGCGCTCGCGATCGCGTTCTTCTACGCCCTCGGCACGGCGGCGGGCGGCATCGTCGGGCCGCTCCTGTTCGCGCATCTGATCGCCACCGGGGTGCGCGGCGACGTCGCCACCGCGTTCTACATCGGCTCTGCCGTGATGGCGGTCGGCGGCATCGCCGAGATCTTCTTCGGCGTGCGCGCCGAGCAGCAGTCGCTCGAGGACGTCGCGACCCCGATCACCGCCGAGGCGGCCGAGGGCGAGGGCGGCGAGGCGACGGCCGGCGAGGAGGACGACGACGAGGCCAGGGCGCGCCGGGCGGCCGCCGAGCGCGATCGTCGGATCCGCGAGCGGGCGCAGCGCCGGCAGGCGTGGGAGCGGGCCGGCCGCCGCCGCTACCGCCCCGGCCCGGGCGGCGCGTTCTACGCGCCCATGATGGCCGGCACCGGGTCGACGTCGGACGTCACCGCCGGCCTCGAGCCGCAGATCGAGGCGATCGAGCGAACGCTCGACGGCACCGGCCCCACCGAGCGGCGCCATCTGGCGCAGCTCGTCGGTGCCCGCTACTGGGGCCCGGGCCGCTTCCGGATGGCCCTGCAGGAGGCGCTGCGCGAGGGCCGCGTGCGGCGCGTCTCCCGCAACGTCATCGCGCCCGTCGAGCGCTAGCCGAGCAGCGCCGCCGCGGCCCGCAGGTCGGCGACGAAGTACGCCATCTCCTGCTCGCGGTCCTCATCCCGGGCGCGCAGCACGGCCGACGGGTGGACGGTGGCGACGGCGGTCGCGCCCGCCGGGCCGGGGAGCGGGCGGCCGCGCTCGCGCGTGACGCGAAAGCCGGCGCCGAAGACGGCCTGCGCGGCGGTGGCGCCGAGCAGCACGAGCACCTCCGGCGTGAGCGCGTCGAGCTCGGCCGCGAGCCAGGGGCCGCAGGCGGCCACCTCCCAGCGCGACGGCGACTTGTGGATCCGGCGCCTGCCGCGCGGCTCCCACTTGAAGTGCTTCACGGCGTTCGTGCGGTAGACCGCCGCCGATTCGATGCCGGCCGACTCGAGACCCCGGTCGAGCAGCCGTCCGGCGGGACCGACGAACGGGTGGCCCTGACGGTCCTCCTGGTCGCCGGGCTGCTCGCCGACCAAGACGAGTTCGGCATGGGCCGGGCCCTCGCCGAAGACCGCCTGGGTGGCATCGCGCCAGAGCTCGCAGCCGCGGCACGCCTGCACCGCCTCGCGCATACGGCCGAGGCTGCGGCGCTGCGGCACGTAACGCTCCGCGCCCTCGGGGCGGGCCGCCGGCACCGGGCCTTCCTCAGGCCCGGCGCCAGACCACGACCAGGGCGAGCGCCGTCGCGACGCCCACCGCAACGGCAGCGCCGGTCGGCGATGCTGCCTCGGCCTTCAGCCGTGCGGCCAGCCGCTTCGGCGCGGTCACCCGGTAGGCCAGCTCCTCGACGGTCTCGCCGAGCTCGTCGCGGGCCTCGTCTACGTCGCGCCGGAGCGCGCTCGGGCTTTCACCCATGACACGTCCTCCTTCATCTGGTCGACCGACGCCGTGGGCGCGGGCGGCACGCCCCGCCGCAGCAGCTTGGTGCCGACGAGGAGCAGGATGCCCGCGAGCACGACGGCGACGACGGTGACGATGAGCGCGGCCAGCCACGTCGAGACGACGTTGGAAAGCGCGATGATCGCCGTCGCGGTGAGCGCGCCGAGCGCAACCAGCCCGAGGACGGCCCCGGCGGCCACCAGGGCGCCTCCGGCAGCCAGGCGCCTGGCCTTCTCCTCCAGCTCGGCCCGGGCCAGGCTCACCTCGGCACGGACGAGCTCGCGCGCGTCTGTCGAGAGCTTGTCGATCAGCTCCCGCATCGAGCGCTGGTTGTTCTCTTCAGTGGTCATACGGCGTGTGTGCCCTGGGTTGGGCACCCCGAAACCACGACTCAGGCGGGCCGTCCGGGCGACGGCTGCAGGAAGACGTGGTGCACGCTCGGCTCGGCCTCACGCAGGTCGGCCGCGATCTCGTCGGCGACCCGCTCGGCGTCGGTGACCGTCAATTCGTCGCGCAGCTCGATGTTGGCGGCGACCAGCAGGTCGTCCGGACCGATGTGCATCGTCAGCAGCGCCGGGACGGCCTCGACCGCGGGATGGCGGAGGGCGGCCGCCTCGATCGCCTCCCGCACCTCCGGCCGGGCCGACTCGCCGAGGAGAAGGTCCCGGGCATGCGAGCCAATGGCGATCGCGACACCGATCAGGAGCACGCCGATCGCGATCGAGGCGGCCGCATCGAAGACCTCGCTGCCGGTCAGCTCCCGGGCGATCAGGCCGGCGGCGGCGAGCACGATGCCGATGACGGCTGCGCCGTCCTCGAGCAGCACGATCCGCGGCGCCGGATCGCGCAGCTCGCGCACGTACCGGCCGAGCGGGTCGCGGGAACGGCGGGCGCCGCTGCGCACCTGCCGGGCGGCGCGGACGAGCGATGTGCCCTCCGCGACCAGGGCCACGGCGAGGACGGCGAGGCCGACGACCGGGCTGCCGCCCGACCCGGGGTTGCGCAGCGCGAGCACGCCCTGGCCGATGGAGAAGACCGCGCCGGCGAGGAAGATCCACACCGCGGCGAGAAACGCCCAGAAGAACCGCTCCATGCCGTGCCCGAACTGGTGCTCGTCGTCCGGCGGCCGCCGGCCCATCCGCAGCGAGAAGAGCAGCGCGAGCTGGTCGACCGTGTCGGCGATCGAATGCGCCGCCTCGGCCAGCAGCGCGGCCGAGCCGGAGAGGAGCCCGGCGACGAGCTTCGCGAGGGCGAGCACGACGTTCGCGGCAAGCGCGTAGAGGATGGTGATGCGGCTCTCGCCCATCGTCCTCGCGGTAGTACCCGGGGGGCGTCAGCGGTAGGCGCCGAGCCGCACCGCGATGGGCAGCACGTACCAGAGCCCGACGAACGCCGCCACGGCCAGGGCGCCGACGACCGCGGCCAGGGACGAGCCGTAGAGGAAGCTCGTGATGAAGAGCATGACCGACGTGATGGCGACGGCCAGGAACACCGTCCCGATGATGGCGAGGACGTTCGAGACGCCGAGCAGCCGGCGCTTGGCTCCGCGCTGCCAGACGATGCGATGGAACGCGGTGGGCGCGATGAAGCAGACGGACGCCGCCGCGGCTGACAGGAAGGCGGCGTAGTAGAGCGCGCTTTGTGCATCGGAGAGCACGGTGAAGCGCTGGCTGAACGGGACCGCCAGCAGGAAGCCGAACATCATCTGCACGCCCGGGAGGGCGACGCGGAGCTCGTTCAGGAGCTCGGTGAGCTGCCGGTTCTGGCGCGCGTCCTCGCTCTCGCCGGGGTCGGGCCCTTCGCCGGGGTCGTCGCGATCGGCCACACGTCGGCTGTTCGCCGCGCGGCACGGCGTCCCTGCCGTGACCGGCAACACGTTTCGCACCGGTCCGGGCCGGGAACCTGCGGATGAAGATGCGTTTCCGGACCCCACGAGATACCGAGACGGCCGGCACCACCGCCACCGAGGCCGACGCGGCCGAGGAGGCGCGGGTGCAGGACTGGCAGGAGGAGCGGCTGGGACAGCTCGGATACGAGCCGGAGATCGCCTCGCGCGTCGTTCGGGCGGCGTGGCTCGACGGGAATCACTCCGACCTCGTCCACCGCATCGAAGACCTCGTGCAGCGCGGCGCGACCCTCGATCAGGCCGCCCGCATCGTCGCATCCGTGCGGACGGACTTCGACGAGCCGGTCGCGCAGGGAGGTGGCCGCAATGCCGCGAGCTGAGTGGACAGACACGCAGGACCGCAAGTACGAGCACATCGTCGAGAGCGAGCGCGACTCCGGCGTGTCGACCAAGCGCGCGAAGGAGATCGCGGCGCGCACGGTCAACAAGGAGCGCGCCCAGCGCGGCCAGTCGAAGACGGCCTCGCGCAGCTCGACCGACGACATCAGCTCGTCCCGCCGCGGCGGCCTGCGGTCGGGCAAGGCCGGCCCGCGCGGCCGGACGAAGGCCCAGCTCTACAACGAGGCCCGCCAGCACGGCGTCAAGGGCCGCTCGAAGATGAACAAGGCGCAGCTGCAGCGCGCCGTCGACGCGCGCACGTAGCGCCCTCTCGCAATTGGCGTTTCATCGAACGCCGATTGGCTTGTGGCGCGAACCCTTGACTTCACGCCGGGCGGGGGCCTATCCTCCCCGGAGTATTGTCAGGAAAGTTTCCTTACTCCGGTGAGGCAGCGCCCGAATTCGCGGCCGGGACGCCGAGCCTGCTGCGGGCGATCAACGAGCGCAGCCTGCTCGAGCTGATCCGCCGCGACGGGGCGATGTCGCGGGCCGAGGCGGCCCGCCGCAGCGGGCTCTCCAAGCCGACCGTCTCGCAGGCCCTCTCCGGCCTCGAGGACGCGGGGCTCGTGCACCAGTCGGGCCGCGCCCGCGGACCCAAGGGGCCGGGCGCCGTCGTCTACAGCCTGAATCCCGAGTCCGGCTGGGTGGTCGGGATCGACGTCGGCAGCCACTGGGTGCGGGCGGCGCTCGCCGACATCACCGGCACGGTGCGGGCCCGCCGCGACGAGCGCGCGCAGCGCAGCACCGCCGCCACCGTGGCCCAGATCAGCGCGCTCGCGCACGGCCTCGCCCGGGAGCGCGGGATCGACTGGACGCGCATCACCCACGCCACCGTCGGCCTCCCGGGCGTGCTCGATCCCTCCGCCACCCACCTCGCGCTCAGCCCCAACCTGCCCGGCGGCAAGCAGGGCCTGCTCGAGGCGATCGCGGCCGAGCTCGGCTCCAAGGTCACGTTCGACAACGACGTCAACCTGGCCGCCCTGGGCGAGCGGGCGCGCGGCGTCGGCCGCGGCGTCGAGAGCTTCGTGTTCCTCTGGGTCGGCACGGGGATCGGCCTGGGGATCGTGGTCGGCGGCCAGCTCTACCGGGGCGCATCGGGCGCCGCCGGCGAGATCGCCTACCTGCCGGTCGGCCCCGGCGACCCGCACGACCCCGCCTACCGCCGCCGCGGCCAGCTCGAGGAGTCCGCCTCGGCCGCCGCCGCCCGCAAGCTCGCCCGCGACCACGGCCTGCGCTCGGCGACGCCGAAGAGCGTCTTCGCGGCCGCCCGCCGCGGGGAGGCCGCGGCACTCGCCGTCGTCGATGACATCGCCGGCCGGATCGCGCTCGCGATCGCCGCCGTCGTCCCCGTGCTCGACCCCGAACTCGTCGTCCTCGGCGGCGGCATCGCCGGCAACGGCGGCGACCTGCTGCGGGAGCCGATCGAGCGCGAGCTGCACCGGATCTCGCCGTTTCGGCCGCACCTGGCCGTCTCGGCCCTCGGAGACGAGGTCGTCCTGCACGGCGCGGTCGCGACCGCGCTCGCCGCCGCACAGGAGTCGCTGTTCACTCGGATGCCCATCGCCATGACGGGAGGAGAGGCGAGATGAGACCAGCAAGAACACTGCTCGGCGCCGCGGGCGTGCTCGCGGTCGCCCTGGCGGCCGCATGCGGCGGAGGCGGAGGCGGAGGCTCGAGCGGAGCGAGTTCGAGCGGCTCGCACTCGCCGGTCACACTGACCGTCTGGCACCAGTACGCCCAGGAGGAGGCGAAGCCGTTCGAGAACGGCATCGCGGCGTTCGAGAAGCAGTACCCCTGGATCCATGTGAAGCTCGAGCTCCAGCCGAACCCCGACCAGGATACGTTCGACCCCAACCTGATCGCCGCCATCAAGGGCGGGAATGCGCCTGACGTCGCCGTCGGGTTCACCCCGCAGTACGCCGGCCAGTACTGCTCGAGCGGCCTCTGGGAAGACCTGAAGCCCTTCATGCAGAAGGACCACATGTCGATCTCGGACTTCGCCCCGGCCACGCAGAGCTACACGAACATCGACGGGAAGCAGTGCGCGCTGCCGTCGCTGACCGACGCGTACGGCCTCTACTACAACGCCGCCATGTTCAAGAAGGCGGGCATCACCTCGCCGCCGCAGACGATGGACGAGCTCGCCGCCGACGCGAAGAGGCTCACGGTGAAGAACCCCGACGGCTCGATCAAGGTGGCCGGCTTCGTCCCGCTGAACCTGTGGGAGGAGCTCGACATCGCCGACATCGGCCACGCGTTCGGCGCCCAGTGGTTCGACTCGAGCGGCAAGGCCCAGCTCGCGACCGATCCGGCCTGGACGCAGGCGTTCGAGTGGCAGAAGTCGCTCGTCGACTGGTACGGCTACTCGAACCTGCAGAAGTTCTACGCGACGTACACGAACTCCGAGTTCAACCCCACGAACGCCTTCGAGACCGGCAAGGTGGCGATGGTGTTCGACGGCGAGTGGCGCACGGCCTTCATCCGCCGCGAGCACCCCAACCTGCCTTACGGGACGGCGCCCTTCCCGGCGGCGGATCCCTCGCTCTACGGCTCCGGCCGCGTCGGCGGCACGATCGTCGGCATCCCCGAGGGCTCGAAGCACCCGCAGGAGGCGTGGGATCTCGTGAAGTTCCTGGCCACCGACACGCCCTACCTCGTCTCGCTTGCGAACGAGCTCGGCAACGTGCCGACGACGAAGGCGTCGGGTGACTCGCCTGACCTCCACCTCGGCGCGCAGTTCAAGACGTTCGTGGACATCTGGAACAACCCGAAGTCGTCCATGTACCCGCCGCTCCTGCCAACCGGGGCCGGCTATGCCCAATTGGCAGACGACTTCGACGCCAAATGGCAGGCGGGGAACATCTCGAACCTCCAGCAGGGCCTGCAACAGCTCGACACCAACATCGACAACCAGATCCAGCAGGGGGAGACCCCGTAGCCGATCCCGTCGCCCTTCCGGCGGCGGCCGCCGCCCTCCCCGGGCGCACGCCGGCAGAGCGCCGGCGTGCGCGGCGGCGGGTCGCGCTTCGCAAGTACGCCACGGTGCTCGCGTTCCTCTCGCCGTGGATCATCGGCTTCGTGCTCTTCACGGCCTGGCCGATGCTGCTCAGCCTCTACTACTCGTTCACCCACTACGACCTGCTGACGGCGCCGAGCTGGGTGGGCCTCGACAACTACCGCTTCATGTTCGGGATCGGGACGATCCACGGCCAGCACGAGTCCGACCCGTACTTCTGGCGGGCGGTGCGGAACACCGCCTGGATCATCCTTGTCTCGGTGCCGCTGCGGATCGTCGTCGCGATGCTGACGGCGATGCTGCTGACCCGGCCGAAGCGGGGCGTGAACGTCTACCGCACCCTCTTCTTCATGCCGTCGCTGGCGCCGACGGTCGGGGCGGCCCTCGTCTTCGTCTACCTCCTGAACCCGACGACAGGCCCGGTGAACCGCGTCCTGGAGACGATCCCCGGCCTGAACGCGCCGCTCTGGTTCTACGACCCGACCTGGGCGAAGCCGGCGCTGATCGTGCTCGGCCTCTGGGGCATCGGCGACGCGATCGTGATCTACCTGGCCGGCCTCCTCGACGTCCCCCGCGACCTCTACGAGGCGATCTCAATCGAGGGGGCGAACGCGTGGCAGCGGTTCCGCCACGTCACCCTGCCGATGATCACGCCGGTCATCTTCTTCACGCTCGTGATCGGGGTGATCGACGGGTTCCAGTACTTCGACCAGGCGTTCGTCTCGTCGACGACGGCCGGGACGTCGCCGGGCGACCCGCAGGGGTCGCTGCTGTTCTACGGCGTCTGGCTCTACCAGCAGGCGTTCACCTACTTCCACATGGGCTACGCCGCCGCGATGGCGTGGGTGCTCTTCATCGCCACGATGGCGACGACGGCGATCCTGTTCGCGACCGCCCGCAAGTGGGTGCACTACGGCGGAGGCCTGTCATAGCCGCCGTCGCCCAGACCCGGCAGCTGCCCGCCGCCGTCCGCCGCAGACGGCTGCTGATGGCCGTGGCGAACCACGCCGTGCTGATCGCGGTCTCGCTGGCGTTCGCCCTGCCCGTCATCTTCATGCTCCTGACGGCGCTCATGACCGACCAGCAGGCGCTCTCGGCGAGCATCATCCCGCACCCGTTCGTGTGGTCGAACTTCAAGACCGTGTTCACGAGCATCGACCTGCCCCG
>DASUHM010000058.1 GCA_036273515.1 Gaiellales bacterium | reverse complement strand
ATTATCGCCAATGGGGACGATGCCGACGCGGTGGACACGATCGCGATCCTGGTGATCGTCTGCTTCCTGGGCGGGATCGGCCGGTCCTGGGAGCTGATCGGCGGCCCGTCGTTCGGCATCGGGCACGAGGTCACCGCGCTGGTCCGCGGCCAGCAGAACGAGCCGGCCGACGAGGACAAGACGGCCTGAAACAACGACGGGGCCGCCTAGCCGGCGGCCGCCTTCCAGTCGAGCAGCTCGATGATGACGCCGTTGGGGTCACGCACCTGGAAGGCGCGCTCGCCCCACTCCTCGGATCGCAGCGGCATGGTGATCGCGACGCCCTCTCCCCGCAGCCGGGTCAGCTCGCCCTCCAGGTCTTCCACCTCGAAGGCCAGGATCAGCCCGCCGGCGTGGTCGTCCCGCTGGTCCTCGGGCAGCATCTCCATGCCGCGGCGCAGGAACACCACGTTCATCCCGGCATCCGGCCGGCCCAGCGAGGCGAAGCCATCGGCCGACATCTCCTCGGTGAACCCGAAGTGCTCGGTCAGGAACCGAACGGACGAGGCCACGTCGTCCACGTTCAGGGATACTGCCGATGCGGTGATCTTCACCAGCGTCACGCTCCTCCGCGCTACTTCTCTATACGTTGTCAACGCGGCCACCGCGCTGGCCGACGCCCCGGAGCACGCCTACCAGTTCGGCCTTCAGGTCATCCTCGACGGCCTCGCCACGCAGCTCCCGGCGTCTGACAAGCTGTGATGTCATGGCCGACTCCTACGAGACCTTCGCCGCCGACTACGACTGGCTGTTCGACGACGACGTGCTGACGGACGGCGGCGCGATCAACTACCCCGCCATCGCACGCCTGCTCAAGCGGACCGCTCACGGCAGCACGGTGCTCGACGCGTCCTGCGGCACCGGCATCAACGCGGCGGCGCTGGCCCGCCGCGGGTTCGACGTCTGGGCGACCGACGGGAGCGAGGCGATGATCACCGAGGCGACCGCCCGCTTCCGCCGCGAGCACCTGGCGATCCCGGCGCGGCACAGCCTGTGGGCCGACCTGCCGTCCACCCTGGCCGAACGCTTCGACGTCGTGCTCTGCGTCGGGAACTCGCTGGTCCACGCCGCGGGCCGGGACGCCATGGTGGAGGCCCTCACCGGCCTGAGGCGGATGGCCAGGCCCGGGGGACACGTGGCGATCGACTCCCGCAACTGGGAGAAGCTGAACGCCGAACGCCGGATCGTGCGCGTCGCGAACCGGGTGCTGACCCGGCAGGGCCGGCGGTGCCTGAGCTTCTACGCCTGGGAGATACCCGAACGCCTGCACGACGAGCACGTCGCCCACATCGTGTTCGTCTTCGAGGACGGCGATGACGCGCAGACGCACGAGTACCCGGTCTCGTTCCGCCCCTTCACCGTCGCCGAGCTGCGCGAACGACTCGAGCTCGCCGGGCTGAGGGAAGTCGACACCGACTTCGACGACTCCCGCGACCAGTACTGCCTGATCGCCGAAGCAACCCAGGCATGACCGAGCTGCGCACCGCCCACACCGCCGACCTCGCGGCCGGAGAGTTGGCCGCCATCCGCAGGCTGATGGACGCCGTATTCGACGGCGTCTCCGACGACACCTTCGACAACGCGCTCGGCGGCGTGCACGCGCTGGTCCTCGACGACGGCGAGCTGATCGGGCACGGCAGCGTTGTCCAGCGCCGCATGCTGTACTCCGGCCGGGCGATGCGCACCGGCTTTATCGAGGGCGTGGCGGTCCGCGCCGACCGGCGCCGTCAGGGGCACGGCGCGCGGCTCATGGCCCCGCTCGAGCGCATCGTGCGGTCCGCTTACGACCTCGGCGCGCTCGGTGCCAGTCCTGACGGCGCCCGCCTCTACGCCTCGCGCGGCTGGCAGCTGTGGCGCGGGCCCTCCTCGGCCATGATGCCGGACGGCATCAGGCCCACCCCGGGCTCAGACGGCCACATCTACGTCCTGCCGGTGTCGGTCCCGGTCGACGTGACCGGCGAGCTTACCTGCGACTTCCGTCCCGGCGCCCTGTGGTGAACCGGGCCGGCTAGACGGCGGCGACCCCGCCGTAGGCCCAGGCCCGGTCGGCGTCCGGCCCCGGCTCGCCGCCCTCGGGCCGCCAGTAGGAGACCAGGACAAGCCCGGGTTCGACCAGCTCGCGCCCGTTGAACATGCGCAGGACCGCGTCCCGGCCGCGCGGGATGAGGGCGGCGCCGCTGCTCTCGGCCACCTCCGAGTTCGCCCGCATCTTCTCGGCCGAACGGTCGCCGGT
>DASUHM010000057.1 GCA_036273515.1 Gaiellales bacterium | reverse complement strand
AGCTTCGGGACGAGCGGATGCTCGGGTGCGATGGCGAAGAACGTCGCGCCGAACACCGTGTCCGCGCGCGTCGTGAAGACCGGGATGTCGATGTCGAGCTCGTCCACGTGGAACAGCAGCTCGGCGCCCTCCGAACGTCCGATCCAGTTGCGCTGCATCGTCAGGACGCGCTCCGGCCACGACTCGAGTAGCGCCATGTCGTCGAGCAAACGATCTGCGTACGCGGTGATCTTGAACATCCACTGCTCGAGGTTGCGGATCTCGACTTCGGCGCCGCAGCGCTCGCAGCGGCCGTCGATCACCTGCTCGTTCGCGAGCACGGTCTGGTCGTTGGGGCACCAGTTCACGTTCGCGCTCTTGCGGAACGCGAGCCCCGCCTCGAACAGGCGCAGGAAGATCCACTGCGTCCAGCGATAGTACTCCGGCTCGGCCGTCGAGAGCTCGCGCTTCCAGTCGATCGACCAGCCCATGCGCCGCATCTGGCGGCGGATCGCGGCGATGTTCTCGCGGGTCGACTCGGCCGGGTGCCGGCCCGAGCGGATGGCCGCGTTCTCGGCCGGGAGGCCGAACGCGTCGTAGCCCATCGGGTGCATCACGCGGTGGCCGTGGCGGCGCCGGTAGAGCGTGACGACGTCGCCCATCGTGTAGTTCTTGACGTGGCCCATGTGCAGCTCGCCGGACGGGTAGGGAAGCATCTCGAGCACGTAGGTGAGGTCGTCGTCCGGCTCGCCGGGGGCGGGGTTGGGCACGTCGAAGACGCCCTCGCGCTCCCAGATCTCCTGCCACTTGGCCTCGACCGCGGCCGGCTCGTACCTGTCCATGTGCGGCATTCTACGGGCCTGCCGGAGCAGGCCACTCGCTCACATGCCGGGCTTGACCACCATGTCGAAGACGACCGCGAGCAGGAACACGAGCTCGATCCGCGACACCAGGAAGATGCGCCGGATCCGCCCCTGCACCTCGGCCGACTCGACGCCGCTCCGCTCCGTCGCCTTGGCGATGCGGCCGGCCTCCGGCCCCAGGTAGCCGGCTCCGACGACGATCGAGAGCGCGATCACGACGAGGCCGAACTGCACCCAGCCCTGGCTGTAGCTCCACAGGCCGCTCGAGTCGTGCAGCGTGAACATGCCCGAGACGAGCAGGATCAGCGACGAGGGCAGGAACACGCGCATGCCCACGAACTCCGTGTCGCTCGCGAACGCGGCCACCTTGACCGGGTCGTCGGAGCGCGTCGCCAGGAGGGCGTACACCTGCACGGTGCACGCCCCGCCGACCCAGACCACGGCCGCGAGCACGTGCACGAACTTGAGCGCGTTGTAGTTGTTGAGGGCGAGCTCGATCACGGCGGCGACTTTCTACCGTCTTCGCCCGGCCCGGTCAAGCGGTTCGCCCGGCCCTGGTCTACGATCATCCGGCATGATCCTGCGCCAGTTCCTGTACGACCCGACGGCCTGCGCGAGCTACCTCTTTGGCTGTCTCACGTACAACCAGCTTGCCGTCGTCGACCCGCACCTCGAGCTCGTCGACCGCTACGTCGAGGCGGCCGCGGCGACCGGCGCGCCCATCGTCGGGGTGTTCGAGACGCACGTGCAGGCCGACCACGTCTCCGGCCTCCCGGGCCTCGTCGCGGCCACCGGGGCGACCGCCTACCTGCCCGCCGGGGCGGCGGTCGACTTCGACCACCACGCCCTCGAGGACGGCGAGCGCGTCGAGCTCGGGAACACGATCTTGACGGCGACGGCGACGCCGGGCCACGCGCCGGCCCACCACGCCTATCTGGTGGCAGACCTGCGCCGCGAGACGCAGGAGCCGTGGCTCGCGTTCACCGGCGACTCGCTGCTCGTGAACGACGCCGGCCGGCCCGACCTCCACGCGGGCGGCGGTGATCCCCGCGCGCTCGCGCTGCTCCAGCACGCGTCGATGCAGCGGCTGCTCGCGCTGCCCGATCACGTCGTGATCTACCCGAGCCACTACGGCGGCTCGGTGTGCGGCCGCGGCCTCTCCGGCAACCCGGTCTCGAGCATCGGGTTCGAGCGGCTGCACAACCGCGCCCTGGCCTACATGGAGGCCGAGGCGTTCGCCGACCACCTGCTCGAGGACCTGCCGCCGGCGCCGCCCGAACAGGCGCGCATCGTGGCGGCGAACCGGCGCGGCGAGCCGGCGCCCGCCTGAGGGCTGAGGAAGGAACCAGGAACGGGCGGCAGGCGTCCAACACAGAGACAATGTCCGACGAATTCACGTGCACCGACTGATCCCGCAAGTCCTCACGATCGCCGCCATTCCGCTGCCCGTCTTCGCGGCCGGGTGCGGTGGCTCCTCATCCGGCACGGCAGCCGTGCACCACCCCCGGATCGTGCGACCGTTCGCGGCCCCGATCGACTTCGAGGGAGGGTCGGGGAGCGGTCTCTGGGGCGATACGGCGTCGAGTCTCGGATGCCTGCCTGGACGCCGCTATGCGGTCGCCGTCACGCTGCGGAACCGCTCCGCCGCGACCGTGACGATCACGCACGTCGGTGGCGCCGAGCCCGCGCCGCGGATCATCCGCCGGATTGCAAACCAGGCGCGCGTCGCGCCCCCGCCGCCGACCGGAGACGCAGTCATGATTGTGCTCCGCGCATGGAGCGCCCGGCCGCTCGTGCCAGTCGCGATCCCACCGGGGAAGGGTGCGGTCGTGCAATCGAACTTTCTCATGGGGCATTGCAACGCTCTCCGACCACACGACCCATTGACGGTCAACGGATCGATGGTCGTCTCGTACCGCATCGGCGCGCTCGCCGGCCGTCAGGTGGTCGCGGATCCGGGCGCGCGGATCGTCCTCACGCGCGGGCCGACGATGCGGCGCTGCGGTCCTCCGGAGCGAGCGACGGGCCTGATCGCGTGGGACCTCACCTGCAGCGTGGCCGCGCGTGCGGCGACCGGGTGCCGCCGCTTGCCCCACGGGACGTGGGGATCGTGCACAGCGGCGTCGCGCCCGTGGGACTGCACGTTCACCAGCGCGTCGCGCTTGCACGAGCGGTGCTGGCTGGCGACGAAACGCCAGTCGATCAGCGTGCACTGGAGCTGAGAATCGACGCGCTGCGCCGGCCTACCGCTGCATAACGGGTGCCGGGCGCCGGCTATGCACCGAAAGGGGTCTGACCCCGTCTGGTGCGCCGGCTAGCGCATGTAGCGGCGCACGGCCAGGCGCGACTTGAGCGCGTGCTGCTCCGCCCGGCCCTGGACGCGGGCCGCGGTCGCCTCGGGGTTGCGCGCGGAGGCGTCGCCCTCCTCGTAGGAGTCGGCGATCTGGCTGACGGCCTCGCGGTCGTGGTCGGCGATCGAGTCGACCTCGCAGGCGATCCGCGAGCGGCCGAACGACATCGGCTCGATCCGCATCACGAGCGCCTCCATCGTGATCGGGCGGGCGCCGATCCAGACGGAGAGCATGATCCGGTCGCCGATGGCGAGGTGGAGCTCGGTCACGAACGCGACGCCGCCCTCGGAGATGTCCGCCGTGCGCACACGGAAGCGCTCGCCGTCGGGCAGGATCTTCGAGCGCAGCACCACGGCGTCGGCGTCGTCCGTGCGGTGGGCGCGCTTGCTGCGGCGGTGGCCGGGCTGGTGCACGATCTCGACCACGCGCAGGTGCAGCAGCGTCTGGTTCGAGGACTGGAAGTAGGCCTTCTCGATCCGCAGCGACACGTCGAAGCCACCGCCGCTCGAGTCCCGCAGCGGGCAGACGATGACGAGCCCCGGCTGCATGAGCATCTGGGGCGCGTAGGCGATCACGAGGCCGCGGTCGAGGTCGGCGAGGACGACCTCGGCGACGCCGCCTGCGGAGAACACGCCGATCGAGGTCGGAAGCGCCGGCAGCAGCCCGAGGAACTCGTCCAGAAGGACGCCGTCGGGATCGGGATCGGGGAGGGGCTCGGAGGCGAACTCTGACATTCCCCTGAGTAATCGGCGTGGCGGGGTCTCGCCTTGAACGCCCGCGGCGGCCCGTTAGCATCTCGGAATGCCTGCCGACCTGATTCTGCGCGGCGCGACCGTCCACACGGTCGACGCCGCTCGCCGCACCGCGGCCGCCGTCGCGATCGAGGCAGGACGGATCGCCGCCGTGGGCGACGACCGGGATGTGGACGCGCTGCGCGGCCCGGGAACCCGCGTCGTCGACCTCGACGGGGCCATGGTGCTCCCCGGGTTCCAGGACGCGCATTGCCATCTCGGCGAGAGCGGCCACGCGACGACGCTCTGCAGCCTCGAGGGCAGCCGTGACGCCGCCGAGCACCTGCGCCGCATCGCTGCCTACCGCGACGCGCACCCGGAGCGGGACTGGATCGTCGGCAGCGGCTGGTCGATGAGCGACTTCCCCGGCGGCATCCCGACGGCGGCGGCGCTCGACAGCGTCGTCTCCGACCGGCCCGCCGTCCTCACGAACCGCGACATCCACGGCGTCTGGGCCAACTCGCGCGCGCTCGAGGCCGCCGGCATCACCGCGGCGACGCCGGATCCGCCCGGCGGCCGGATCGAGCGCGACGAGCGCGGTGCGCCGATCGGCACGCTCCAGGAGCAGGCCATGAGCCTCGTCCTCGACCTCGCCCCCGCGCCGACGCACGCCGACCGCGTGGCCGGCATCCGCGCCGGCGTCGAGTACTACCAACGGCTCGGCATCACCGCCTGCCAGGACGCCCGCGTCGACGCCGCCTGGCAGGAGGCATACGAGGAGCTGGCGCGGGCCGGCGAGCTCGGCCTGCGCGTCCGTGGGGCGCTCGAGTGGGAGGTGCACCGCGGCGAGGGGCAGGTCGCGGAGCTCGTGGAGCGGCGCCGCAGCGGCACCGTCGGCCGGCTCGCCTGCGGCAACGTGAAGTTCTTCCACGACGGCGTCGTCGAGAACCGCACCGCCGCGATGCTCGACCCCTACCTGGACGCAGCGGGCCGCCCGACCGCCGAGCACGGCCTCCACATGTACGACCAGTCCGACCTCGAGCGGTTCGTGCGCCTGTGCGACGCCGAGGGGTTCGGCGTCCACATCCACACGATCGGCGACCGGGCCGTGCGCGACTCGCTCGACGCGCTCGAGGCGGCGGCGCGCGCGAACGGCCGCCGCGACGCCCGCCACCAGCTCGCGCACGTCCAGTTCGCGCATCGCGACGACCTGCCCCGCTTCCGCGCGCTCGGCGTCATCGCGAACGTGACGCCGCTGTGGGCGCGCCTCGAGGCGTACGTCGCCGAGATGACGCTCCCGTTCATCTCGGGCCGGGCCGGGGCGGGCATGTACCCGTTCGCGAGCATCGTCCGGGCCGGCGGGGCGCTCGCGTTCGGGAGCGACTGGGCGGTCTCGACGCCCGATCCGCGCCAGCAGCTCGCCCTCGCCATCTCGCGTCGCGACCCGCTCGGGGAAGCGGAAGAGCCGTTCCTGCCGGACGAGCGCCTCGACCTCGGCACCGCCATCGCCGCCCAGACGATCGGCGCCGCCCACGCCTGCGGGATCGAGGCGGACACCGGGTCGATCGAGGCCGGCAAGCTGGCCGACCTGGTCGTGCTCGACCGCGACCTCTTCGCCGCGGCGGCGGCCGAGTACCTGGACGTGCAGGTGCTCGCGACTCTGATCGAGGGCGAGATCGTCCATGCCGCGCCCGGATCGGCGCTCGCGGGATGACACAGGCGCGCCGGCAGGCGCCGTCGTGGTCGCGCAGCGGCGCCGCGGCCGCGATCATCATCGCGGTGGCGGCCGTGGCCTGGCTGGCCGTGATCCGCGAGGCGAACGGGATGGTCCCGGTGCCGGGCACGATGGGCTACGGCCTGGCCGGGTTCCTGGCGTTCTGGACGGTCATGATGGCGGCGATGATGCTGCCCGCGGTCGCACCGGTCGGAGGGCTCTACGCGCGCACGATCCGGATGCAGACGGCGCAGCCACAAGCCCGGGCCGCCCGGGTTGCGGGGCTGGTCGCCGGCTACCTGAGCGCCTGGGCGGCGTTCGGCCTGGCCGCGTTCGCCATCGCCGACGTCGCCGGCCGGCTGGCGGCCCGCGACCCGGACGCCGCCCGCTGGGTCGGCGCCGCCGTGCTCGTGGCCGTCGGGGTCTACCAGTTCACCCCGGCGAAGAACCGCTGCCTCTCGCACTGCCGCTCGCCGATGGGCGTCCTGCTCCATGTGGGGAGCTATCGCGGCCCGCTGCGCGACGTCCACGCCGGCCTCTACCACGGGGCCTACTGCGTCGGCTGCTGCTGGGGCTTGATGGTGGCGCTGATCGCCCTCGGGGTCATGGATCTGCGCTGGATGGCCGCCCTGGCCGTCGTCGTCGTGCTCGAGCGGACATGGCGCTACGGCCGGGCGACCGCGTACGCCGTCGGCATAGCCCTGATCGTGCTGGGGCTGCTCGCCCCGTCGCACCCCGGCCTGATCCCGGGCCTGCACGGGCCGACGATGCCGATGGGTATGTAGCTCAGCTCCGCACGATGACGTACGTCCCCAGCGGCGCGATGCGGCGAAGGACGCGGATCGCGGCGGGGCCGACATGGATGCAGCCGTTGCTGACGTGGCCCATCGGGCCGGGATGGATGGCGATCTGGTCGCCGCCGATCCAGGTCGGCGAGAGGTGCTTCTGGTGGGCCGAGAGGCCGAGCGCGAACGGGAAGTAGGGGCTGCCGAGGCCGAACTGGAGCCTGTCGGTGACGAAGAAGCGGCCGGTCGGCGTGGGCGTGAGCGCCGTCCCCTGTCCGACCGGGAAGGCGCCGACGGCGCGGCGGCCGCGGAAGACCGCGAGGCGCGACGTTGCCAGGTTGATGACGACGCGGACACGCGACCAGCGCAGCTGGAGCTTGCGGACGTCGGCGTGCACGACCCGGCCGTACGGCCGCAGAGGCACGAGCAGCGAGGCCTGGGCGCCGTGGTGGCGCAGGATCGGCACCCATACCGGCCCGTCGAACTGCGTCTTCGCATGCACGATCCCAAACCGGGTGTGGAGCGGCCGGCGCAGGCGCGCCATCAGGTAGGCGCCCGCTCCACGCGGTCTCGCGGGGACGTGCCAGGCCCGGGGCGCGACCGGCTGGACGGGCGCGGCGCCGTCGGCGGCAACCATCGCGGCGGGCTGTCTCCCGGCGGCCTCCTTCGAGGATCCGCCGGCACACGCGCTGCACGCAACCACGGCGAGGACGACCGCGACCCAGACCCGAAGAACCATCGAACATAAGGATACGTGTGGGCGCAACCCCCCGTTGCGGCTGGGGTATCTTGGCAGCGTCCGGCGACGCGTCCCGAGCCGGCCCGCACTGGCGGGTCTCTCCGGGGCACCCCCGGGGGAACCGGTGTCACCACACATCGCATCGCATGCGCTTCGCTGCGCCTCCGTCGCAGGTGCGCGCACGCACGACAGGAGCAGTCGGGGCGCGCCGCCGGATGCCCCGCGATGAGCAGCTGGCCGCGCCAGACGCGCACCGGCGTCGCCAGGGCGCTGGCGGCGGCCTTCCTGGCGGGCGAGTGGGAGCGCGCCGCGATGGCGAGCCGGGCGGCCGAGACCCTCGGTCGGCGGCCGCGCTGGCTCGGCGTCGTCGTGGACGACGCGCGTGCCGCCCACCCGACCCGGCCGGCCGACGCGCCGCGGGCGCTCGTGGCCATCATCGACTGGTCGCTCTTGACGCTCGACGAAGGCGGCCGGCTCCCGAAGCCGCCTCGCCACGTCCCGGCGGCGCACTTCGTCCCCGAGATGGGGCCGACCCGCTGGACGGTGCCGGCCGCCGCGGCGCCGGCCGACCTGGCGGCGCTCCTCGACCTCCACCCGGGCGAGCTCGCCTGGCTGGCCGACCGCCGCAGCCTCGAGCGCCGGGCCGCCCTCCGCCTGCGCAACTACCGCTACCGCTGGCTTGCGCGCCCGGGCGGGCCGCCGCGGCTGATCGAGCAGCCCAAGGCGCTGCTCAAGGAGACGCAGCGGCGGATCCTGCACGGCATCCTCGATGCGATCCCGCCGCACGAGGCGGCGCAGGGATTCCGCCGTGGGCACTCGGCGGTCACCCATGCCCGCCGGCACACGGGGCGGGAGGTCGTCCTGCGCTTCGACCTCGAGGACTTCTTCGCGTCGATCCGCGCCGGCCGCATCTACGGCGTCTTCCGCACGGCCGGCTACCCGGAGTCCGTCGCCCACCACCTGACCGGCCTCACCACGAACGTCGTCCCGGCGGACGCGTGGGCGGCGGCGCCGCGGCCATCCGACCCGGCGGCGCTCCAGGCGCACGCGCGCATGGGCCGGCTGCTCGCGGCGCCGCACCTGCCGCAGGGCGCGCCCACCTCCCCCGCCCTCGCCAACCTGTGCGCGTACCGGCTCGACTGCCGCCTGGCGGGCCTGGCCGACGCGTTCCGGGCGACCTACTCGCGCTACGCGGACGACCTGGCGTTCTCGGGCGGGCGGAAGCTCAACGCACGGGCGCCTGCGCTGCGGCGCGCGGTCGCCGCGATCGTCACCGACGAGGGCTTCCGGCTCAATCCGCGCAAATCGGCGCTCGCGACCCGGGCCGGCCGCCAGCGGGTGTGCGGGATCGTCGTGAACACGCGCACGAACGCGCCGCGGGACGACTACGACCGGCTGCGGGCCGCGCTGCACGAGGCGGCCACGCGCGGGCCGGCGGCGGCGAACCGGGCCGGTGTGCCCGATCTTCGCGCCCACCTGCTCGGCCGGATCGGCTGGGTGGAGGCGCTGAACCCGGCCCGCGGCGCGAAGCTGCGACGCGCCCTAGCCGAGATCGACTGGACTTGACGCAAGAGCGGTTCAACTCGTCTTGCCCGGGGACGATGAAACCCGCAGATGACGGAACGCAGGCAGGTATCGGTTCTCCGGCTGATCGCCGGCTGGATGGCGACGACGGCCGCATGCGCCGGGATGACTCTGGCTTCGTGATCGCCGCCCTCGCCGCGATCGCCGCCTCGGTCGCGGCACCGCGACGACCGGCGACCTGACGTCGCGGCTCCAGGCTGTCAGCCGGGCGTCTGGTAGGTGAACGGGCTGATCGCGAGCATCAGCGTGCCGGCAGAGCCGGTGGCCAGGCCGGCGCGCAGCACGGCGACGCGTTGCGCGGAGAAGAGCACGGCCGCCGATGCCAGCGAGACCGCGCCGCCGGCCAGGACGAGCAGCTGCGACATGTGGTGCCAGTGGCTCGTGCCGTCGGCGTAGACGCTCGCCTTCATCGTGGCGATCGCGGCCGCGCCCGCGACGGCGAGCACGACCAGCGCTGCGGCCACCGGGCCGACCGCATTCGCAAGCCGACCCTCGGGCAGCAACGCCAGGACGCCCAGGATCGCCGCGACCGCGAACATGGCCGCGACGACGATGTCGGGGCCCGCGCCCGAGTCGGACATCCCGTCACACCCCGATCGGGTGCCAGACGGTCTTCGCCTCGACGAGCGGCTCGATCTCCCACACGCTCTGCCCGGTCGCGCTGCCGCGCACCACCCGCTTCACGTTCTCGGCGGCGAGCCGCTCGAGCTCGGCGGCCGAATCGGCGTCGGCGCCCGTCAGGTCGAGCGCGTTCACGTCCATGTGCCCGGCCAGGATCGGCGCGATCTCGGCCGGGTCGCCCGTCAGGATGTTGACGACGCCGCCCGGCATGTCGCTCGTCGCGACGGCCTCGGCCAGCTCGACGGCCGCCAGCGGGTGGTCGCGCGACGCCGCGACGACGGCCGTGTTGCCGCCGACGAGCGCCGGCAGCAGCCGCGACACGAGCCCCTCGAGCGCGGGCTCGGGCGGGGCGACGATCGCGACGACGCCGGTGGGCTCCGGGATCGTGAAGTTGAAGTACGGCCCCGCCACGGGGTTCGCGCCGCCGAGCACCTGCGCCAGCTTGTCCGCCCAGCCCGCGTACCAGACGACGCGGTCGATCGACCGTTCCACCTCGGCCTCGCCCGAGCACACCGCCGCGAGATCAGAAGCCCGCGTCTCCATCATCTCGGCCATCCGGTAGAGCACCTGGCCGCGGTTGTAGGCCGTCGCTCCCGACCACTTGGCGATGGCGCCACGCGCCGCTCGCACCGCGTCGCGCGCGTCCTTGCGGGAGGCCCGGGGGACATTCTGGCCCTCGGCCTCGTATGTGCGGCCCGACTCGGAGCGCGGGAACGCGCCGCCGATGTAGAGCTTGTAGGTCTTGCGGACGGGGAGCCGGCTCACTTGTCGAACCTCAGGTACGCCTCGAGGCCGTGGCGGCCGCCCTCGCGGCCGAAGCCCGACTCCTTGTAGCCGCCGAACGGCGACGCGGGGTCGAAGCGGTTGAAGGTGTTCGCCCAGACGACCCCCGCGCGCAGGCGCGACGCCATCCACAGGATGCGCGAGCCCTTCTCCGTCCACACGCCCGCCGAGAGCCCGTACGGCGTGTTGTTCGCCTTCTCGACGGCCTCGTCCGGCGTGCGGAAGGTGAGCACCGAGAGCACCGGCCCGAAGATCTCCTCGGTCGCGATCCGGCTCGACTGGGCCACGTTGGTGAAGACGGTCGGCGCGAACCAGTAGCCCCGCTCGGGCAGCACGCACGGGGGCTGGTAGATCTCGGCGCCGTCGGCCTCGCCGCTTGCGACCAGCTCGCGGATCTTCTCGAGCTGCGCGCGCGAGTTGATCGCGCCGACGTCGGTGTTCTTGTCGAGCGGGTCGCCCACCCGCAGCGTCTGCAGCCGCCGCTTGAGCTTCGCGATCAGGGGCTCGGCGATCGACTCCTGGACGAGCAGGCGCGAGCCGGCGCAGCAGACGTGGCCCTGGTTGAAGTAGATGCCGTTCACGATCCCCTCGACGGCCTGGTCGAGGGCGCAGTCGTCGAAGACGATGTTCGCGGCCTTGCCGCCCAGCTCCAGGGTGAGCGGGATGCCGCGGCCGGCCAGCTCGCGCTGGATGGCCTTGCCGACATCGGTCGAGCCCGTGAACGCGACCTTGTCGAGGCCCTCGTTGCGCACGAGCTCGGCGCCGGTCGAGCCGTCGCCGGTGACGATGTTGACGACGCCCGCGGGCAGCTCGGCCTGGTGGCACACGTCCGCGAACATGAGCGCGGTCAGCGGGGTCGTCTCGGCCGGCTTCAGCACGACCGTGTTGCCGCACGCGAGCGCCGGCGCCACCTTCCACGCCAGCATCAGCAGCGGGAAGTTCCAGGGGATGATCTGGCCGGCGACGCCCAGCGGCCGCGGGTTGCGGTTGGGGAAGGCGTACTCGAGCTTGTCGGCCCAGCCGGCGTGGTAGAAGAAGTGTGCGGCGGCCAGCGGCAGGTCGACGTCGCGCGACTCCTTGATCGGCTTGCCGCCGTCGAGCGACTCGGCCACCGCCAGCTCGCGCGAGCGCTCCTGGAGGATGCGGGCGATCCGGAACAGGTACTTGGCCCGCTCGGCCGGGCGCAGGCTCGACCAGCCGTCCTCGTAGGCGGCCCGGGCGGCGCCGACGGCGAGGCCGACGTCCTCCCCGCTCGCCTGCGCGACCTCGGCCAGCGGCGACTCATCGGCCGGCGAGCTGGTCGTGAACCACTCTCCGGAGCGCGGGTCGACCACGTCGCCGCCGATGTAGAGCCCGTACCGCTCCCGGAACGCGACGATGTCGCGCGCCTCCGGCGCCGGCGCGTACTCCCACTCGAGGGGCGCCGGCGCGGCCGGACCGCGGTGCTCGATCTCGGACATCAGTCGACCGTGAAGTAGTCGGGGGACTGGTACGCGCCGGTCTTCTGCTTGCGGATCTGCATCAGCACGTCGTTCACGAGCGAGGACGCCCCGAAGCGGAACCGCTCCGGCGTGAGCCAGTCGCGGCCGAGCGTCTCGGAGAGCACGCACAGGTGCTGGATCGCCAGCTTGGCGTGGCGGATGCCACCGGCCGGCTTCATGCCCACCTGACGACCGGTTTCGGCCTCGACGTCGCGTATGGCCTCGAGCATGCACAGGGTCACGGGCAGGGTCGAGGCCGGGCTGATCTTCCCGGTGGACGTCTTGATGAAGTCGGCGCCGGCGGCCATCGCGAGCAGCGACGCGCGGCGGACGTTGTCGTAGGTGCCAAGCTCGCCGGTCTCGAGGATCACCTTGAGATGGGCCGGGGCGGCGGCCTCCTTCACCTTCACGATCTCGTCGTAGACCTTGGCGTAGCGGCCGGACAGGAAGGCGCCCCGGTCGATCACCATGTCGACCTCGTCCGCCCCCATCTCGACGGCGGCGCGCACGTCGGCCAGCTTCACCTCGATCGGCGACTGGCCGGAGGGGAAGGCGGTCGCCACCGACGCGATCCGCACCGACCGGTCGGCGCCGAGCCGCTCGCGCGCGACCGGCACGAGGTTCGGGTAGACGCAGACGGCGGCGACGGACGGCACGGTCGGATCGAGCGGGTCGGGCCGCACGGCCTTCTGGCAGAGCGCCGCGACCTTGCCGGGCGTGTCGGCCCCCTCGAGCGTGGTCAGGTCGGTCATGCGGATGATGAGATCGAGCGCCGCCAGCTTCGACTCGCGCTTGATCGAGCGCTTGGCCAGGTCGGCCGCCCGCGCTTCCAGCGCGACGGCGTCGACCGCCCCGATCCGCGGCAGGCGCGGCTCCAGTGGCAGCTCGAAGCCGCGGGTGAGCGTGGCGGTTCCGTCCATGCCTTCAGTCTAGTGAGGCGAGGGCGGCGTCGAAGACCGCGGCCAGGGGCATGCCGGCCGCAGCCGTCTCGCGGAGCGAGAGCCGCCCGAGCGCATGGGCGGCCGCAACCACAGCGGGTGCGTGCTCCAGGTGGGCCCCCACGACCTGTCCGTCCGGATCACGGCGAAGGAAGAATTCGACGTGAAGCGCGGCTCCGAACATGCCGATCGCGTCGTCGAGCGGGCCACAGACCTCCGTGCAGGGACGGCGGCGCCGACGCACAGGAGACACGGTTCGAGCGACGCGTACAACGCCCTGTCCTCGTGGGCGCCCTCGGCGCTCGGGCTGCCGAGCGCAGCCACCTCTGCATGGGCGAGGCGACTCCCGGCGAGGGGCCCGACGGCGCCGGGGCGGTAGACGGCGTTCTGCCCCTCGGCGACGATCTCGCCGGACGCATCGACGACGACCGCGCGACCTCGAGGGCCGCCCGCCACGGCGGATCGACGTCTGCCCACGTGTCATCCGCCAACCGTACCCGCCCACTGGTGCGCATCGCCCTCATGGACAGCCGCGTAGACCCGGTTTCGGATCGCGTTTCCCTCCTCCGCGGTCAGCGTCCGCGTGGGATGGCGCAGGACGAGCCGCACGAGCACGTTTTTCTGCCCCGGCCGCAGGCCGATGCGCGCGATCGCCTGCGGCGGCAGCTCGGAGCCCGGCGTCTGACCCACCACGCGCACCTCCTCGACCGCGTCCAGCTCGCGAGGATCGAGCGCCCGGCGGACGCGGTCGCCCAGCTCCTCGTCGTCGACGCCGGCCGCGACGGCGATCGACAGGTCGCGGCCCGTGGCCGGCATCGCGCTCACCTCGCGGTAGGGCTCGAGCGTGCGCATCTGGCCGGCCACCCGGGCGTCGTCCGAGCGGAGCAGGCGGATGTCGCCGATGCCCTTGCGCAGCATCAGCGCGCGGTCGAGGCCGAGCCCGAGCGCCAGCCCGGTCCAGCGGTCGCCGTTCAGGCCGCCGGCGGCGAGCACGTGCTCCCCGGCCAGGCCGCACTCGAGCAGCTCGACCCACTCCTCCCCCACGCGCACCTCGACCTCGCGGCCTGCGGTCGTGTACGGATGCGTCGTTCGCAGCATGTGCCAGTTGGCGCCGGGCAGCACCGCCCCGACGACCAGGTCGATCATCTCGTCGAGGTCGTCCTCGGTCAGGGGAGCGTCGCGGCGCGCCCGCCACAGGTCGAGCTGGTGCGGCTCGCCGACGTGCAGGCGGTCGACGACGTCGCGCCGGTAGACGAGCCCGGGACAGGCGACGACGACGTCGGATGTGTCCGCGAGCGCACGCAGGGCGGCCGGCACCATGGCGGTGGTGTGCGCCCGCAGCATGCGCCCGGCGTCGACGTACCGGGAGTAGCGCGCCTCCCGGGCGGGCGCGTCGGGCGGGTAGCCGAGGACGCCGTAGTTGTCCTCGACGGTGACGACGGGATCGGCCCGGTAGGTGCGCACGGGGCAGCCCCACGCCCCTTCCAGGGCAGCGCGGATCGCGTCGACGAGCAGCTGCATCGCGTGCGGGCCGCGGTCGGGGTCGGACAGGTCGCGCAGCGCGAGCGCGCGGTCGAGCTCAGCGGGTGTGATGGTGGTCGGCATCGCCGTTTCCTCTCGTTCCAGGGCGGGACATGACTCCCCGGCCGCGGGACGGCTGGGAGGAGAGGGCGATCGAGCTCGGCTACGAGCGAGCGCGCGCCAGCACCCCAGCCTGCGGCCGGGGCGGGGTAAAGCGGCGACTGCTCACGACGACCATGTCCTCATCCTAGCGCCGAGGTAGGCCGCGAACGAGATCGTGCTGATGAAGAAGCTCGTCGGCCAGGGCTGCTGCAGGCTGAGCAGGATCCCGCCCTCGGTGGCGACGAGCGCGATCACGATCGAGAGCAGGATGGCGGTCGCAGGGTTGGCGGTCAGCCGCTGGGCGGCGGCTGCCGGGGTGATCACGAGCGTCAGGACGAGCAGCACGCCGACGACCTGGATCGCCTCGGCGGTGGTGAGCGCGAGGAGCAGGAACGTCAGCACCGAGAGCGCCCGCAGCGGCACGCCGCGGGCCTCGGCCACCTCCGGGTCGATGCTCGAGAAGAGCAGCGGCCGGTAGGCGGCCGCGATGCCGGCGAGGACGATCGCCGCGACCGCGGCAAGCACCAGGAGCTGGCGCTCGCTGACCCCGACGATGCTGCCGAAGAGCAGGTTCGTGGCCTCGGTCGCGTAGCCCTGGTAGAGGCTCAGGAAGAGCACGCCGATGCCGAGCCCGAACGCCAGCACCGCGCCGATCGCGCTGTCGCGCTCGCGTCCGCGCAGCGAGAGCAACCCGAGCACGCCGCCCACGAGCAGCGACCCGGCCATCATGCCGACGACGGGGTCGATGCCGAGGACGAGTGCCCCGGCCGCGCCCGTGAATCCGAGCTCGGACACGGCGTGCACGGCGAAGCTGGCGCCGCGGGTGACGACGAACGTCCCGATCGCGCCGCTGGTCACGGCGACGACGGCGCCCGCCATGAGCGCCGTGTGGACGAAGTGCTGGCCGAGCAGCTCGGTGAACATCAGTGGGCGTGGTCGTGGTGGTGGACGCCCTCGTCGTCGGGCGTGCCGACGACGACGATGCGGCCGCGCACGTGCAGGACGTCGACGGGCGTGTCGTAGAGCCGCGAGAGCGTCTCGGTCGTCAACACCTCGGCCGGCGTCCCGATCGCCCACCGCCCCGGCGCGAGGTAGAGGACGCGGTCGGCGAGGCCCAGGATCGGGTTCACGTCGTGGGTCACGAACACCACCGGCGTGCCGGCGTCGCGGCGGCGGCGGCCGAGCAGGTCGACCACGACCCGCTGCGAGGCCAGGTCGAGCGAGAGCAGCGGCTCGTCGGCGAGCAGCAGGGCCGGGTCGGAGACGAGCGCCTGGGCGATCCGCAGCCGCTGCTGCTCGCCGCCGGAGAGCCGGCCGACGGGCAGGTCGCAGTAGCCGGTGGCGCCGACGTCGGCGAGCGCCCGGCGCACGCGCTCGTCGGCGTCGCGCGAGCGCAGGCCGAGGCCCCAGCGGTGCCCGTCGAGGCCGAGCCGGACGAGGTCGCAGCCGCGCAGCGGCGCGTCGGGGTCGAAGGCGCGCTGCTGCGGCACGTAGCCGACCTTCGCGCGGGCGAGGTCGGGCGCCTGGCCGGACACGCGCACCGACCCGGCCGTGGGCGCGAGCAGGCCGAGCAGGATGCGCACGAGCGACGTCTTGCCGGTGCCGTTCGGCCCGAGCACGGCCAGGAACTCGCCCTCGTTCAGGTCGAAGCCGAGGTCGTCCCACAACAGCCGCCCGCCGAACTGGAGGCGCAGGCCCTGGGCCTCGACGACGGCTCTGCGCTCGCCGCTCACCGGCCCAGTGCCCGTGCCAGCGCCCGTACCTGGCGCATCTGCCAGGCCTCGAACGTCTCGCCCGCAGGGAGCGTCTCGGTGACGCCGACCACGGGGATGCCGGCCGCCTCGGCGGCGGAGCGGATGCGCGCGGTGATCGGGGAGACGGCCTGGGTGTTCACGAGCAGCACCCGCACACGGTGGCCGGTGAGAAGGCCTGTCATGCCGGCGACGGCTGCCGCCGTCGGCTCGCTGCCGTCCTCGATCGCGCGCGAGAACGCCCTCGGGGTCACGTTGCGCAGGCCGGCGGCGGCGAGCAGGTAGCCCGGCACCGGCTCGGTGTAGGCCACGGGCGCCCCGCCGTCGCGGGCGCGGATCGCCGCCACCTCTCGGCGCAGCGGCGCGAGCCGGCGCTCGAACCGGCGCAGGCCGGCCCGGTAGGCGGCGCCGTGGCGGGGATCGGCCCGCTCGAGACCTGCGGCGATCGCCCCGGCGACCCGATCCAGCCGGGGCACGTCGTACCACAGATGCGGGTTCGCGCCGGCGCCGTGGACGCCCAGCGCGTCGGCGACCGTGACGACGATCCGGCCGCTGCTGGGAGCGGCGGACTCGAGCTTGCCCATGAAGCTGTCGTAGCCGGCGCCGTTCTGGATCACGAGCGCCGCGCGGGCGACCGCGAGGGCCGTCCTGGTGTCGGCCGTGAAGAGGTGCGGATCGGCCGCCGGGTCGTTCAGGATCGACGTCACCGCGACGCGCCGGCGGCCGATCTGGGCGGCGATGCTGCCGTACGCGTTCTCGGCGGCGACGACCGGGAGGCGCCCGTTCCGCGCCGGTTGCGCCGTCTCACCCGTCGCGGCGAGCGCGACCCCGCCCGCCGCAAGCACCGCCGCGAGCACGAGGTATCCGAGCAGGGTCTTCGACACACCGGCAGGCTAACGGAAATGAAAACGGATCTCAATTCAAACTTTTTGAGATCGGCCGCGCGGGCGACTACGCTGGACGGCATGGAGTCGGGACGCAACCGCCGCAACCGCGAGGCGCTGCTCGACGCCGGGCAGTCGATCGGACACGCCTTCAGCGCCCGCGAGCTGCACGCCGCCGCCCGCAACGACCAGCCCCGGATCGGCCTCACCACCGCCTACCGCGCGATCGAGCGCTGGCGCGACGAGGGCCTGGTCGAGGATGCGGGCACCCGCGGCGGCGAGGCCGTGTTCGTGATGTGCGGGGCCGACGGCCACCACCACCACATCGTGTGCGTCGACTGCGGTGCGGTGTCGACGCTCGAGGGCTGCGCGCTCGTCTCCCTGCGCCAGGCCGCCGAGACGGTCGGCTTCGAGCTGTCCGATCGGGCGCTCCAGTCGCTCCCCGGCCGCTGCGCCCGCTGCGCCGCCGCGTGAGCGCACTCCACGACGCTGCGAAGGCCGCGGCCAGCCCCGTCTTCGGCGTCCCCCTCTCCGTGCTCGACGTCGCGCCGGTCACGACCGACTCGAGCGCGCCCGCGGCCCTGGCCGAGGCGACCGAGCTGGCGACGCTGGTCGACGGGCTCGGCTACCTGCGGCTGTGGTACGCCGAGCACCACAACATGCCCGGCATCGCGAGCTCCGCGCCGGAGGTGCTGATCGCGAACGCGGCGGCGCGCACGGGCAGGATCCGGGTCGGCTCCGGCGGCGTGATGCTGCCGAACCACTCGCCCCTCGTCGTTGCCGAGCGGTTCGGCACGCTGGAGGCGCTTCACCCGGGCCGGATCGACCTCGGGATCGGCCGCGCCCCCGGCACCGATCACCGCACGATGCTGGCCCTGCGCCGCATGGCCGGAAACGACGACCTGCTCGTCCTCTTGCACGAGCTGCATGGCTTCTTCAAGGGCTTCGCCCCGGGCGAGACGTACGAGGGCATCCATGCCTTCCCGGGCTACGGCGGCAGCATGCCGGCCCTGTGGCTGCTCGGATCGAGCGGCTACAGCGCTCAGGCGGCGGGGCTGATGGGCCTCCCGTTCGCGTTCGCGCACCACTTCAGCGCCCGCAACACGCTGCCGGCGCTCGAGCTCTACCGCTCGTCGTTCGAGGCCTCACCCGGGCTCGACCGGCCCTACGCGCAGGTGACCGCGTTCTGCGTCTGCGCCGACTCCGACGAGGAGGCGAACCTGCTCGCCTCGGCGATGGCGCTCAGCTTCGCCCTGCGAAACACCGGACGCCCGCCGGGGCCGCTGCCGTCGCTGCGGCAGGTGCAGAATCACGCCTGGACGGACGCCGAGCGGACGTTCGCCGACGACTACCTGGCGCCGCAGGTGATCGGCAGCCCGGCCACGGTGAAGGCGCGGCTCGAGGCGCTGCTGGCCGAGACGGGCGCCGACGAGGTGATGGCGATCGCGAGCGTCCCCGACGCGGGCGCCCGGGCGCGGTCGTTCACGCTGCTGGCGGAGCTGGCGCAGCTGCCGGCTGAATAGCCGGTGCCTGGCACCGGTCCTTCACCGCCAGGGGGCGGTGGCGCGGTCGCGTGCCTCGACGTCCGCGGTCAGCGACCGGCCGCGGCGCCAGACGATCAGGAGCGCGAACGGCGCCGCGATCAGCGGCAGCCCGATCGCGAGCAGCGGCACGAGCGCCCAGCCTGCGCTCAGGTTCCGGTGGGTGGTGATGCCATTTGCGTGCGGGGCGTAGTCCGGCTGGGCCATGATCGTCGCCGGGGTGTCCGAGCCGGCGAAGGCCGCCTCGGCGGCCATCGAGGCCACCCGCCACTTGCCGCCGATCTTCTGCACCTCGGTCGTGAACACCTCGACGCCGGCGTTGCTGCCCGCCTCCGGGTGCACCATGAGGTCGAAGGTGACGTCGCCCGGCGCCACCGTGATCGGGCGCATGCCAAAGCCGGTCGTCGAGACGGGATACGGGAACACCGGCAGGTCGCCCTTGCGCCAGTCGGCCTGGGTCGAGCCGACGCGCATCTTCGGCGCGGCCAGCGCCCAGGCGCGGCCGGGATGGTGACGGCCGATCGCGGCCGGGATGAAGGCCCGAAGGAGCGTGCGGATCTGGCCCAGCTCGGGCTGCGGAATGGTGGGCGTGGCGGCCCCGGCCGGGGCCGCGACCACCAGCACGGCCGCCACCGTGCCGAGAGCCAACGCGAAACGCCTCACACCCGTAGGGTGCCACGACTCGGGCCGCGGCGCACATCCCGTCGCGCCGCCGCCCGAGCGTGGCTCCGCCTCGTTCAGCGCTTCCCGCGCTGGGCGGCGTCGGCCTCGCGGGCGAGCTCGCGGGCCGCCTTGAAGAACTTCTTCGACTGCCCCTGGAACAGGCCGGTCGACGTCAGGAACGCCACCACCGCCCTCGCCCCCGCGTTCATGTCGAGCGACGGCCGGATCACCGAGCACTTGGGCAGGCTCTTGCTGATGAAGTCCGTCGGCTCCGGCATGATCAGGTTGGTCTGGAAGAGCTCCCCGCCGAAGGGCGGCGAGTTCAGGTCGGGGAACATCACCCCGGTCTCCGGGTCCTTCACGCCCGCGAGCGGCTGCGCGACCGCGTTCCCCGCCTTGTCGTGCCAGACGGCGAAGTGGTTCACCTCGGTGCCGCCGATCGAGACGATGATCCGCAGCACCTCGAGGTCGGTCGCCTTGAGGCTCATCGTGGTGTAGAGGCTCGACCCGCCCTGCTCGATCATCGCGAAGTGGAAGCCGGCGGTGTTCGCGATCGCCTGCATCCGCCGCTGCTGCGGCGTCGTCGGCGGCACCGGCTGCGACATGCCGGGCGGCGTGTCGGCGTCGCTCAGCGGGATCGCCGGCTCACCCTGGATGTGCACCGCCTGCGGGAACGTGGCCCCAAAGTCGGGGTTCTTGCCGCTGCGGTATCGGGTGTACCAGCTCGTGTCGACATTCAGGTTCATCAGGTTCGTCAGCCGCCCGATCTGCTTCGCGCCGGTCGCCTTGCTGCTCGGCAGCGTCCGGAACTCGTCGAGGTTCACCGCGTCCTCGCCCTTCGAGCGCAGGTACGCGTTCAGGAACGCGGCGTGGCTGTGCTCGTCGTCGGTGTTGTCCGAGATGTACTGCGGCATGTCCCCGTCGAGGTTCTCGAGCGCCGCCATGTAGGCCTGGTTGCCGCCGTTCACGCCGCCGAGCTCGGTGTACTGCTGCCACAGATCGGTCTCGATGATCTCGGCCGCGGCCAGGAACCGCAGGATGGCCGCATCGCCGGAGGACAGCCGCCCGCCGGAGGCGAACGCCGCCCCTGCCGTGGCCAGGCCTCCGCTCGCGAGCGCGGCCGCGCCGGCCGCCCCCACGCCCACCAAAAACCCGCGCCGGCCGACGACGCGGCCCCAGTGCTCGTCCAGCTCGGCTGCCGTGGGCACGCCCTCGTTGCTCGTGGTCGACTCCATCTGCCCTCCCTCTCCGTTTGGGTTCGATCTGCCCCGCGACCGGGGGGTACTCCGGCGGGGGGAGGGCGGATTCGGGGCGTGTGAGTCGGGTCACGCGATCCGGGCGCATGTGCGCCAGGTCACGATCCGAATCCGATGTGAGCGGCGCTACCGGCGCGCGGCGTCAGCGCGGGCCGTGGTGGTCGGCGATGTACTTCTCGCCCTCGTCGCAGAAGAGCGTGACAACCGTCTGGAGCTCCGGACGCTGCCGGCGCAGCGTCTTCGCCGCCAGCATGTGCGCCCCGGAGCTCGGGCCGACGAAGATGCCGTGGTCATGCGCAAGCCGGCGCATCTCGGCCAGCGCGTCGTCGCTCGAGACGCTCACGAACTCGCAGATCTCCGACCGGTGGCGGCCGATGATGCCGGGCACGAAGCCGTCCGAGATGCCCTCGATCGCGTGCATGGCGATCTCGCCGCAGCAGATCGTGCGCGACTCGCCCGGCTCGAGGCCGACGACCAGCACCTCGGGGTTCACGGCCCGGAAGGCCTGTCCGACGCCGATCAGCGTGCCGCCGGTGCCGACACCGACGACGAGCGCGTCGGGCGGCTCGGGGAGCTGGGCAAGGATCTCGGCGCCGAGCCACTCCCGGTTCTCCGTCACGTTCCACTCCGAGTCGAACTGGCCGGGATGGAAGTAGCCCGGCCGCTCGCCCAGGTGGCGGGCATGCTCGAGGGCGGCGGTGACGTGGAAGTCGCCGATCAGGAGCACGTCGGCGCCGTGGGCGCGCGAGATGGCGACCCGCTCGGGGCTCATGCCCTCGGGCATGACGACCAGCATGCGGTAGCCCTTGGCGGCGGCGACCATGCTCATCGCGTTGCCGGTGTTGCCGCTGGACGCCTCCACGATCGTGTCGCCGGGTTGCAGCATCCCCTCCCGCTCGGCCCGCTCGATCATGTAGCGGGCCAGGCGCGCCTTCACGGAGCCGGACGGGTTCAGGTACTCGAGCTTCGCGTAGATGCCCTCGATCGCGAGCAGGGGCGTCCCGCCGATCGCCTCGACGACGGACGTCGAGAGCGGCGGAGCGGCGCGGTGAGCGCTCGTGTCGACGATCACGTGACCACCGTACCAGGTTCTTGCGATGACGCCCTCGGCCGCGCCCCGACGCTGTCCGCCTGCGAGACTCTCCGCCGTGACGGCCGACCAGCCAGACGTGTCCAGGACATTCGCAGGCCGGCGGGCGATCGTCACGGGCGGGCTCTCCGGCATCGGCGCTGCAACCGCGGCCCTGCTGCGGGCGCGCGGCGCGGCGGTGGCCGTGCTCGACCGCCGGGCGGACGCCGACGTGGCAGTGGACGTGCGCGACGCGGACTCGGTCGAGAGGGCGGTCGCCGCCGCGGCCGAGCGCCTGGACGGCCCCGCCGACGTCCTCGTCGCCAGCGCCGGCATCTACCGGATCGCGCCGGTGCTCGACCTCGAGCCGGACGAATGGGACGACGTCATGGCCACGAACCTGCGCGGCACCTATCTCACGGGGAGGGCGTTCGCCCGCGCCCTCGTCGCCGCCCGCCGGCCCGGCGCCATCGTCAACCTGGCCTCGACCGCCGCCCTGGTCGGCGACGCCGACGAGCCGGGCGCGCACTACAACGCGTCCAAGGCGGGCGTCGTGTCGCTGACGCGGCAGATGGCGATCGAGCTCGCACCGCACGCGATCCGAGTGAACTGCGTCTGCCCGGGCGTGATCGACACCCCGATGCTGCGCCTGATGGACGACCCGGCCGCAGGCGAGCGCTACCTGCGCGACTCGGTGCCGCTGCGGCGCCTTGGGACGGCCGCCGAGGTGGCCGCGACCATCGCGTTCCTGGCCTCCGACGGGGCCGCGTACATCACCGGTGCGGCTCTGCCGATCGACGGGGGCTCGACGCTCCTATGATCGGCGGCGTGGACGTCGGCTTCGGGCTCATCACCTGCCAGCGCTCTCCGGGCGACGCCCGCACGGACGCCGACCTCTTGGCACCGAGACGGCGCCGTTTCCGGGCGTGTCGGTCACACCCAAGCCGGCTCGGGCGGGCGGCCCGCCGATCTGGATCGGCGGCTTCGCGGGCCGGCCGTGCGCCGCGCCGGCGCGATCGCCGACGGGTTCATGGGCAGCGACGTCGCGCCGGAGTCGCCGGCCGAGGCGGTCGGCTGGGCGCGCGAGGAGGTCGAGCGCCGGGCCAGCCCGAGGCGTTCGAGGTGAGCGTCCACCTGCCGACGTTCCCGTGGCACGGCGACGACGCCTGGGACCGCGTGCGCGACCACCACTGGTACGTGAGCTGGAAGTACGACGACATGGAGCCCGCCCGCGGCGCCGCCGATCCCGGCCGACCGCGAGGTGGAGCTGTGCGACTCGATCCTGCTCGGCGAGCCCGCCGCCGTGGCGGAGCGGATCCTCGCGCTGCGCGACGCCGCCGGCGGCCGGCTGCACTCCATCGCCCGGCTCCACTGGCCGGGAATGGACCCCGCCGTCCGCGACGAGTCCATGCGGATCTTCGCCGCCGAGGTCGTGCCGCTCCCGCGGTGAGCTAGAACCCGAACGCGGCCCGCATCCCGTCGGTGGCCGGATCGGCCGCGTGGCCGATGAAGGGCTCCACCCCGAGCAGCCGCTCCGTCGTCTGCAGCACGGAGTAGTGGCTGAAGAGCAGGCCGCTCTGCGTGCCGGGCGCGATGTACTCGGACATGACGAACGTCGGCACGTGGCAGCTGCGGTCGTTGAGGTGCACGAGCGCGAGGCAGTTCTCGCCCCGCTGCTCGGCGCTCTGGCCGTTCGAGCCCTCGTCCCAGGTGATGAAGATGACGGTGCGGCCACGCTGGTATCCCGGGGTGTTGACGATCTGGGGGATGACGCGGCGCAGCCAGTCATCGCCCGCCCGGATCGCGTTCGTGCCCCTGGTGCAGCTGGCGTGCATGTTGTGGCACTGGTCCGGGGTGATGAACGCGTAGGTCGGCAGCCGATGGGCGGCGACGTCGCGCTTGAAGGCCGGCCAGCCGACGTCCCACATCCGGCATCCGGACCGGATCGAGGCGTACGAGATCCCGGGGTTGTGGCCCGCCTTGTAGGGAGGGGCGGACCGGCGGTCGCAGTTGTGTGGCATCGCTTCCTCGTAGACACGCCACGACCCGCCGGCGCGGCGTACCTGGCGGAAGATGTTGGGCGCGTCGATGTAGCCCGCCGGGGTGCGGATGCCGCCGGTGACCGCCATGTAGTTCGGGTGGCTCGGATGCGTCACACCGCGGTAGTTGGTCGCAAGCCCGCACGCGGCTGCGAGGTGGTTGAGGTAGGGCGCCGACGAGCGTCCGATGATGTCGCCGTAGCTCTGGTTCTCGTCCATGATCACGACGACGTGGCGATAGGTCGCGGGGGCGACGCCGGTGCGCCCGCCGCAGAGATGCCCGGCTGCGGAGGCCGCCGGGGCCCGTACGCCCGCCATCAGGCAGGCGGCGGCCATCGTCATTGCAATCGCGGCCGGCAGTCGCAGCCGCCGGAACCGGGCATGTCGCATCCAACCACCTCCAGGGCGGATCTCTCCCACGCTTCCGTGCCCACGCTCGTTCGATGCAAACCTAGCGGCCCATTTCGCCTAGCCGGGCGGGATTTTGCGGACAGCTAACAATTGGCTGCTAAGGCCTTCACATCCGGCCGGCCAAGCCCCGCAATTGGCGCCCGCGGCGAATGCCAATTGGCGTTCGCGAAACAGCGTAGAGTCGGCCTCGAACCGACCAGAGACCAGGAGAGCACCCATGTGGCCCGACGGTAAACGCGCGGCGGCGGCCTTCACGTTCGACTTCGACGCCGAGGAGGTCTGGATCGGCGAGGACCCGGCCAACGCCGAGCGGCCGGGGACACTCTCGCAGGGCACCTACGGCGCCAAGGTGGCCGTGCCCCAGATCCTGGCGCTGCTGCGCCGGCAGGGAATCAAGGCAACGTTCTTCATCCCTGGTCGCGTGGCCGAAGCACATCCCGACCGGGTGCGCGAGATCATCGCCGACGGCCACGAGGTCGGCCACCACGGCTACACGCACACGTCGCCGGCGAACCTGGACGCGGCCGCCGAGGAGGAGGAGCTCGTCAAAGCGCTCGAGATCCTGCGTGGCTTCGGGGCCACCGTGGTCGGGTACCGATCGCCCGCGTGGGATTTCAGCAAGGCGACGCTCGGCCTGCTCGAGAAGCATGGGTTCGCCTACTCGTCCAACCTGATGGACGACCTGCGTCCGTACCGGCACGAGGGCAAGCAGCTCGTCGAGCTGCCGATCCAGTGGATCCTCGACGACGCCGCCCACTTCTGGTTCGACGGTCGCGAGAGCTGGACGCGGCGGATCTCGACGCCGAGCGAGGTGCGCGAGATCTGGGACGCCGAGTTCGCAGGCATCCGCGATCTCGGCGGCGCCTTCGTCTTGACGATGCACCCGCAGATCATCGGCCGGCCCAGCCGCCTCGCGCTGCTCGACGGCTTCATCGCCCATGTTCGCCGACACACGGACGTATGGGTCACCACCTGCCGGGAGATGGCAGACCGGGTCGCCTGAGCGGCTATGCCGGGCCGCGTCCGGCGAGCGTGCGCAGCCTCGGCACGAGCGCCTCGTCGGCGACGTCGGCGAAGAACTCCGCGTCGGCCGCCTCGACGTCGGCCAGCGCCCCGCGCAGCCGCCCGCGCCCGGCCGGCGTCACCGTGACGCGGACGCTGCGGGCGTCGCCCGGGTCGCGTAGCCGCTCGACCAGCCCCTCGCGCTCGAGCGCCCGCACCACCTGGCTCGTCATCATCGCGTCGGTGCCGGCGTGCTCGGCCAGCCGCCGCTGGGCCGGCTGCTCGCCCTGCTCGCCCAGCCACCAGGCCGAGGCGAGCAGGACGAACTGGACGTGCGTGAGGCCGTGCGGCGCGAGCGCGGCCCGCATCGCCCGCTGCCAGCGCAGGGTCGCGTGCCAGAGCAGGAACCCCGGGCTGTCCCAGGCCGAGGCGTGCCGCGACCTCACGCGGGCTGTCCTGCCCGCATCGCGGCGGCCGCGAGCGCGGCGACGCTCTCGGGCAGATCCTCGGCAACGGCCGGGCCGACCTGCTCGGCGTCAGGCCCGTCGGCCTCGATCGAGACGACGATGCGCGACCCGCCCGGGCGCGGCTCGACGCGGTGGTCGAAGCGCAGCACGAGCGGCCCCAGCCGCGTCTCGTCGGAGAACCCGGCGCCGTCCTCGACGGCCGTGAGCGTGAAGGCGATCGGCCCGGGCATCCCCAGCGGGTGAAGCGTCCCCCTCGTCCCGGCGGCGAAGGGCCCGGCGAGCGTCGTCGCGACCAGGCTCGCGTCCCACGACGGCCAGCCCGCGACGTCGGCCCACAGGGCGAAGATCGCCTCGGGGGCGGCGGCGCTCTCGTGCGTGTGCTCGGTCTTCCACATGGCTTCTCCTTTTGTATGTGCGCATATCATAAGCGCGCATATCTTCGGAGTCAAGAAACGCCCGCCCGGCATGGCGCGCCGGGCGGGCGCCGGAGGCTCAGCTGGGGTCGGGGACGATGCGGATGTAGGGCTTCGGCTCCTTCCAGGTGCCGAAGATCTCCTTCGCCTGCTCGTTGTTCACCGAGCCGGCGATCACCACGTCCTCGCCCTTGTTCCAGTTCACCGGGGTCGAGACCTTGTGGTTCGCGGTCAGCTGCAGCGAGTCGAGCACGCGCAGCACCTCGTCGAAGTTGCGGCCGGTCGTCATCGGGTAGACCAGGATCAGCTTGATCTTCTTGT
Organism: Gaiellales bacterium; assembly: GCA_036273515.1. Taxonomy (GTDB): domain Bacteria; phylum Actinomycetota; class Thermoleophilia; order Gaiellales; family JAICJC01; genus JAICJC01. Next base: position 42,080 of record DASUHM010000057.1, on the reverse strand, counting down.
CCGGGCCGATGATGAACACGTTGCGGACCGTCTGGTTGTCGGCCGGCGTGCGGTCGGCGGCATCGCCGGACACGTCGGCGGCAAGCATCCCGTAGGCCTTCGAGATCGTGAAGTCCTTGTCGCCGATCAGGGGGTAGTTCGGCGCGGTGCCCTGCGTCTCCTCGATGTCCTTGAACCAGTCGTCGTGCTTCTCGACCGGGTCGACGGAGAGACCGATGATCTTCGTGTCGCGCTTGTCGAACTCGGGCTTGATCTTGGCCATGTAGCCGAGCTCGGTGGTGCAGATCGGGGTGAAGTCCTTCGGGTGCGAGAAGAGCACCGCCCACGAGTCGCCGATCCACTCGTGGAAGTTGATCTCGCCCTCGGTGGTGTCGGCCGTGAAGTCCGGCGCGGTGTCGTTCAGCTGCAACGCCATGTGCTTGTCCTCCCTCGAGGCTGTCTCAAAACGTTTGGATCCAAAATCATAACGCGCCGGAGGGGCCGGGTATTCCAGCGGGTTCAGGCGTGCCGCCGCACCAGCCCTGAGGCCTCGCGCAGGAAGGCGATTCCAGCCGCCTCGGGGTCGGGCGAGGCGATCAGCTGCGAGAAGGTGCGCGCGGCCCCGCGGAAGCCCGGGTCGTTGAAGAACGGGTCGATCCGGCCCGCCCAGGGAGACGCGTACAGGTACGGCTCGGCGTGGTGGCCGTCGCCCGGCGACGCGCCGTAGGTGGCCCGCCTGCCGGCCGCCTGGTCGCCCGTGTCGATGGCCGCGTCGAAGTGCTCGGGCCAGATGCGCACGATCGATGCGTCGTCCCCCGCCGCCGCATCGGCACGGATTGCCTCGAGCACGGCGGTCGCAAACGCAAACCACTCCCCCAGCGCCCGCGCCGCCTCCGGGTCGACGGCGAGCGGCGCGTCGAGATCGCCGTGGGGCGGGACGTCGAACCGCGCCTCCTGGCCGACGTCCGGCTCGATCCCGACGATGCGCGCCGCCTCGTTCAGCGAGCCGATCGGCTGCCGGGCGCCGTCCACGACCAGCTCCGCCCCGTCGACCCCGATCACGCGGCCGTCGACGGGGAACGTCGAGAACCCCCCGGGCGTCGCCCGCATGATGATCTCGCCGTTCACCAGCCGCTGCGCGGGCGAGATCACGTAGACGGCGAGCCGGTGCAGCGCGTCGCGGGTCTCGGCGAAGGCCTCCGGTAGAGGCGCGAGCGTCATCGCTCCGCCTCCCAGTCGCGGAATGCCTGCATCAGCCGCTCGCGGAAGACGGGATCGATCGCCTCCGGCTCGAGCCGGCCGGCGACGCGCAGCGTGACCCGCATCTGTTCGAGGTAGGCAGCGCAGCCGTCGCAGCCGCCCAGGTGGCGCGTGAACCGCTCCCGGTCGCGGTCGTCCAGCGCCCCCTCGAGGTAGTCGGTGACGAGCTCGACGACCTCGCGGCAGGCCAGGTCGTGTCTGCGGCGCAGGAGCCTCATGCAGCCGCCTCGTCGAGGTAGCTCTCCAGGCGCGCCCGCACCTTCGACCGGGCCCGGTGCAGCAGCACCCGCTGGTTCCCCTCCGACAGGTCGAGCGCCTCGCGCACCTCCGCCGACGTCCACCCCTCGACGTCGCGCAGCGTGATCACCTGCCGTTGCTGGGCCGGGAGCTCTGCGATCGCGGCGAGCACGAGCGCCCGCGCCTCGGCCGAGAGCAGGACATCCTCGGGGATGCCGTCGACCGGCTGCGGCGGCACGGCCCACGCGCCGCTCGGCAGAAACCGCTCGGGGTCGACCGCGGCCTCCTCCTCGCCGAGCGAGGAGAAGGGAACCGACCGGCTCTCGCGTACACCGCGGGTGATCGCCTGGTTCACGAGGATCCGGAAGATCCAGGTGCGAAGCGACGAGCGGCCCTCGAAGGCCGGCAGGCCGCGCAGGACGCCGAGCCACGTGTCCTGGACGGCCTCCTCGGCGGCGCTGCGCGTGCGCACGTACCCCTGCGCCACCCGCAGGAGGGACGGGTTGTAGCGGTCGACGAGCCCCTCGAACGCGCGCTCGTCGCCGGCCAGGATCGCGGCGACGGTGCGCAGGTCTTCGGGCGATGCGGCGACGGGGGTGTCGGCATCCGGAGTCGGCACGAGCGTAAGCATCTCGCAATGCTCCGTCTCTGGGGCGGCCGGAGCGTTACAGGCCCGGCCTATGGTGCGCCGGTGCGCACCGAGCCCGCCGACCTCGACCGCGCCGATCTGGCCGCGGCGCTCGCCGCCAGCTGGCGCCTTCACGGCGCCGAGCTCGAGTATGTCCCCGAGGGCGGCGGCAGCCACCACTGGCGCTGCCGGGCCGGGAGCGAGGAGCTGTTCGTGAGCGTCGACGACCTGACCGCGACGTTCCACGCGGCGACGGACGAGGACGCGGCGTTCGCCGCTCTCGAGCGGGCCTACGCCACGGCCAGGGCGCTGCGCGATCTGGGCGGGCTCGAGTTCGTCGTCGCCCAGATCCCCGACCGCGAGGGCAGGCCGCTGCGCCGGCTCGGCCGCGGCTACGCCGTGCGGGTGGAACCGCTCGTGCCGGGGCAGCCCGGGGTGTTCGGCGAGTATGCGACCGGCGACCGGCGCCGTGTGGCGGCGGTCGTGGCCCGTCTGCACGGCGCGACTGGGCGCGTACCGGCGGGTCTGCCCCAGGTGGCCGACCTGCAAATCCCTTCCCGGGCGTCGCTCGAGGTCGCCCTCGCGGAGGCCGGCCGGCCGTGGACATCCGGGCCCTGGGCCGAACCGGCCCGCGCGCTGCTGGCGGCACGGGCGGAGGAGGTGGCCGAGCGGCTGGCCGGCCACGACGCGGTGGCGGCCCGGGTGCTCGAGACTCGAGCCGCCTGGGTGGTGACGCACGGCGAGCCCCACGGCGGCAACGTGATCCGCGACCACGAGGGCGGCCTGCACCTGATCGACTGGGACACGGCGCTGGTCGCCCCGCGCGAGCGCGACCTGCAGATGGTGCTCGACGACGACCTGACCGGCTGGGCCGAGTACCGCACCGCCGCCGGCCCGGTCGAGCTCGATCACGAAGCGCTCGGCCTCTACCGCCGCCTGTGGGCGCTCGCGGACATCGCAAGCTTCGTCACGACGCTGCGGCGCCCGCACACCGACACCACCGACATGCGCCACGCCTACGAGGCGCTCGTGTACTACCTCGGCTAGGCGCGGGCGGCGAGCGCCGTCGTCGTCGATCGCGGCGAGGCGGCCGTCGGAGGCGGCCTCCGCTTGCGCAACGGGCCCGGCCGGTAAACGGCAGTTGGCGGTGTTGGCAGGTGTCATTTGCAGATCCCGGACGCACTTGCCACACCTCGTCACCCACGGGAGACATCTAGCCCTTCACACTGGCAGAAGTGATGTACTCCCTCCCCACCCTCTACAACGCGCGCAACCTGCCGTCGCTGAAGCGGCCCGTCTGCGCCATCTGCATCGACAGGACGAGAGGGCGCACCGAGGAGATCCGGCTCGGCTACCGCGTGTCGGTGTGGCTGTGTCCCGGCCACGCATCCCAGGCGTTCCAGACCAAACGCGGCGGCAGAGACTTCGTGCGGACGCTGATGGGCGTGTGGCAGGCCAACGGGTGCCTCACAGCAGCCCGCCATCGTGCCCTGGATGCCCACCTCAACCAGCTCCGCGCCAAACCACCCCGCCCAAGGCCAGGCAGCGACGCCTGGCCCGACCTGCGCCGCCGCCTCGAAGCCCACTACGCCACCAGCGCCCCACCGCTCGACACAACACACACGCACCCCTGCCAAGCCTGCACCGCCCACACCCCCAGCCGCCGCACCCTCCGGCGCTGGCACGCAGAACGGCGCTGGCTGAACCGCCGCCCTAACGGCCCGCGAGCGCCGCCCGCCAGTGCTCGGCCGACTCGACCAGCTCGGCCAGGACGAGGTCGTCGTCCTGCTCGAAGCTGGGGATGACCTCGAGCACGAGCGCGACCTCGCGGGCGCCGGAGGCATCGAGGGCGTCGAGCACCCCGCCGGCGTCGATCCGGCCCTGAGCGTTGCGCTCGGCGGTGAACGGCCAGTGGTGGTCGGCCTCCTCGTCGGACTGCTGGAGATGGATCACGGGGGCGCTGGCACCCAGCCGCCGCAGCCAGGCGTACGGGTCGCGGTCGTCCCCGCTCGTCCCGACGACGCACTGGTGGCCGACGTCGAGGCACAGCGCGACCGCGGCGCGACCGTCGCCTGCGGGCGCGAGCAGCTCCTCGGCCTCGGCGATCGTCGAGGGCTCCCGCCGCGCCGCCATGTTCTCGAACAGGAGCGCCTCGAGCCCGCGCTCGCCGGCATAGGCGGCCAGCTCGCCCAGGTCGGCGCGCAACCCGTCCCACAGCTGCGCACGGCGGGCGTCGTCGCGCCAGTCGGCGACGCTGAACGCGCCGATGTGGCCGCCCGCGGCCCGCCCGCCGGCGGCCGCCGTGAAGTCGACCGCGCGCCGGAACCAGGCCGCCGCCCGCCGGCGCTGGACCGGGTCGGGGTCGAGCAGCAGGTTGCGCCCGTACGCGCCGAGGCCGGTGAACGTCGAGTGCACGGCGATCCCGCGGGCGGCGCACGCCGCCGCGACCGCCTGGGCCTGCTCGCGGATCGGCGCGTCCGCGTCCAGGTCGACCAGGTCGAGGCTGTGCTGCACCATCCCCAGGCCGAGCTCGTCGGCGACGATCGCGGCCCATCGCTCCGGCTCGGGCCAGCGCTTGACGGCGAAGCAGGTGTTGATCCCGAGCGTGTGGTCCGGCGCGCTCATCCCGACCCCCAGTCCCCACGCACCGCCGCCGCGGCGCGCGTCGTCTCGTACCACTCCCGCCGCACCCGTAGGCCGTCCGCCGCCGGGGACGGCTCGTACCGCCGGGCCGACCGCAGCACGGACGCGACGGCGGCCGGCACCTCGTCGGCCATCCCGGAGGCGCTTCCGGCCAGGAGCGCGGTCCCGATCGCCGCGGCGTCCGACCGCAGCGCGAGCACCGGCCGGCCGAGGGCGTCGGCCTTGATCTGCGAGAGCGCCGCCAGCCGCCCGCCGCCGCCGGCGATGCGCAGCTCGTCGACGGGCGATCCGGCGGCCTCGAGGTCGGCCAGCGCGCCGTACACGCCGAACGCGATCCCCTCGAGCACGGCGTAGGCCAGCGCCGGCCGGTCGTGGCGCAGCGAGAGGCCGACGAACGCGCCCCGCAGGTCGGGGTCGTCACGCTCGCCGTCGCCGAGGTAGGGCAGGAAGATCGGCGCAAGATCGCGGGGATCGGCACCGGAGCGGCCCAGGCGCCGGCGCAGCCGCTCGGCGTCGCCGGCCAGGGCGGCGTGGCCGCGGTAGCCCAGCCGGCGCACCGCCCAGTCGATCGCCGCCCCGGTGGTGTTGAGACCGAGCTCCGTCGTGAACCGCTCCGGCACGACATGGCTGTAGTGCGTGATGCGGATGTCCGCGAGCGGCTCGGTCACGGCGGAGTTGAGGCACGACGACGCGCCCGCCATCTCGCTCACCGGCCCCGGGTCGACGACGCCCGCGCCGAACGCGACGCACTGGCTGTCGGCGGCGCCGATCACGATCGGGATGCCGGCCCGAAGGCCGGTCTCGGCGGCGGCGGCGCGCGGCAGCTCCGCGGCCGTCTCCCAGCTCGGGAGCGCCTCGGGGAACAGCCCCGGATCGACGTCGAACCGGCGCAGCAGGTCGTCCGCCCAGCGGCGGGCGCGCAGGTCGAAGAACATCGTCGCATCGGCGTGGGTCTCGTCGGTCGCGACCCGGCCGGTGAGCCGCCGCAGGACGACGTCGCGCGGCTGCAGGAACCATCGCGTCGCTGCGTAGACGTCCGGGAGGTGGCGGCGCAGCCACAGCACCTTGGGGCCGATGTGGAACGCCTCGGCGACGTGGCCGGTGCGGGCGTGCATGGCGGCGGGGCCGAGCGCATCGCGCATCTCCCGCGCCTCGGCCACGGCGCGGTTGTCGCGGTAGAGCATCCCCGGGCCGACCGGGCGCCCGTCGGCGCCGATCGGCGCGACCGTCGGGCACTGGCCGGTGAGCCCGATCCCGGCCACCCGCTCCGGGTGCGGCAGGCGGGCGCTGAGCGCGGCGAGGGCGGCGACGGCGTGCTCGCCCCACTCCACGGCGTCCTGCTCGGCCCAGCCGGGGTGCGGGGCGCGCGTGCGGTAGGGCCGCCGGGCCTCGGCGACGAGCGTTCCGGACAGATCGATCGCCGCGGCCCGCGCGCCGGTCGTGCCGACGTCCACGGCCGCGAGCAGCGGCCCGCCGGCGCTCATCCGCGCACGAGCTGGTGCGCCCGCACCTTGCCGCCGTCGAGGACGAGCAGCGCGCCGTTCAGCGCGCCCGTGCCGTAGTCGCTGCCCGGGTTGACCGCGAGCGTCTTGCCGATGCGCCGGAACCCGGCCGACTCGTGCACGTGGCCGTGCAGGCTCAGCATCGGCCGATGGCGCTCGATCGCGTCGCGGACGGCGGTGCTCCCCACGGCGCCCATCTTGACCTGTCCGGCCGCGGTCTGCACGCGCAGCCCCTCGTCGAGCACCGGCGCCTCGTCCAGGCCGCTCATGTACGGCGGGACGTGCGCGTTCAGGACGGCCCGGCGGGGATCCTCGACCTGGGCGAAGAGGGCGTCGATGCGGGCGCCGAGCTCCTCCTCGGGCAGCTCTCGCTGGGTGTTCCAGGGAGTCGCGTTGGCGTAGCCGAGCGAGACCAGGGCGTGGCCGTCGCCGAGGTCGCAGACGCGGTCGTCGGCATGCGTCCCCCACGGCGCGGACTCGAGCAGCGGCTCGAGCTCGGGCGGGTCGTCGTTCCCGAGCATCCAGAACGCGGGCAGGTCCTGCGGGCGCAGCCGCTCGTCGGCGAGCGCCATCCACGCCTCCAGGCGCTCGCGCATCAGCTCGAGCAGGAGCGCGTCCACCGTCCCGTCGGCCACGCGTGCGTCCAGCTCGCCCGGCGCCGACCGCCAGGGGTAGTAGCCGTTGTCGGAGATCAGCCGTTCGACGTGTCGCAGCTCATCGCCGTCCGGCAGGTCGTGCTCGCGCCCGCGGAAGGTGAACCGGTAGCGGTCGTCGCCGACCCGCACGATCGCCTGCACGGCCTTGCCGGCCACGTCGCCGCCCAGGACCATCACGTCCGGCCCGTACGCGGCGCCGGCGTTCAGGAACTTGCGGAAGCACTGCTCCGAGCCGTGCACGTCGGTGGCGAAGAACAGCTTGATCTTCCGGGCCATGCCTACGCCGCCCGCGACCCCTCGCGGGCCGCCGCGACCAGCTCCACCATCCGCGCCGCGCGGTCACGGTCGACCGGGTTCCAGGTGTCGCCGTCGACCTTGAGGCTCGTGCCGACGATCGCGCCGTCGACGAGGTCGAGCACCTTGCCCACCGTCTCGTGGTTGACGCCGGTGTTGGCGAGCACCGGGATGCGATTGACGGCCTCCTTGGCCTCGCGCAGGTCGGCCATGTCGGCGCCGACGCCGGCCGCCTGGCCGCTGATCAGGAGCGCGTCGACGCCCAGGTACTCGGCGCCGCGGGCGCGCTCGGCGACGCTGCGGCCGGCCACCGAACGGCTGAACTCGGGCGTGATGTTGCCGAACAGGGCGACGTCGTCGGCCCCGATCGCGTGCCGGTAGCCGGCCAGCTCGCCGAGATCGGGCGCGAGCAGGCCCATGTCGCTGTCGAACACGCCCGTGAACACCTCGCGCACGAACGCCGCACCGGTGGCCCGGGCGACGGCGACCGACGCGAACGGGTCCCACAGCAGGTCGACGCCGAACGGCAGCCGGATCTCGGGCCGAAGCGCCGTCACCGCGGCGGTCATCGCGGTCGCCACCTCCGTGCCGACGCGGGTGAGATAGGGAAGGTCGTTCTCGTTGCAGAAGAGGAGCCCGTCGACGCCCGCGTCCTGGAGGGCGGTGACGTCGGCCCGCAGCGCCTCGACCACCGCGTCGATCCCGCCGGCGACGTCGTGGCGCGGCCGCCCGGGCAGGCCACCGAGGTGGCACATCGCGATCAGCGGCTTCTCGATCCCGAAGATGCGCGTGAGCGCGTCCATCAGCTCCCTCCCTGCGGTCTGGCGACAATGACGTTCACGCCGCGCTCCCGCAGCGCCTCGGACTCGGCCGCCGGCGCGGACACGTCGGTGACGAGCGTGGTCACCGCATCCGCCGGCAGGACGGCGGCGGGCGCGGTCTCCCCCACCTTCGACCCGTCGACGACGGCGAGCACCACGTCCGCGTGCTCGGCCATCAGCCGGTGCACCTCGGCGGTCTCGTCGTCGAGCTCCATCACGCCGGTGCGGGCGGAGAGCCCGGCGGCGCCGAGCACGGCGAAGTCGGCGTGGTAGCGGCGCACGGTCGCGCCCGCGACCGGCCCGACGCAGCACAGCTCGTGGCGGCGCACCCCGCCGCCCAGGATGACGACGCGGCCCGGCCGGGTGCCGAGCAGGCTGGCGACGGGGAGCGAGTTGGTGACCACCGTGACGTCGTCGCGGGCCGGCAGGAAGAGGGCCAGCTGCTCGGCGGTCGTCCCCGTGCCGACGAACAGGGTCGACGCGCCGGCGACGAGCGGCGCGGCGGTCATCCCGATCAGGCGCTTGGCCGACGCGCTCTGCAGGGCGCGGGCATTGAACGCGAGCTCGAGCGAGCGGGTGACGTGGGCCGTCGCGCCGCCGTACGTCCGGCGCAGGAAGCCGTCGCGCTCCAGGCGGGTGATGTCGCGCCGGATCGTCATCTCCGAGACGTCGAGGTCGGTCGCGAGCTCGCGGATGTGGATCGTCTGCTCCTCCGCCACGCGTTCCAGGATGCGGTGCCGCCGGTCGACGGCGGGCATGCTCACGGCTGTCGCCCCGGTTCGATCACACTAGATGACACGAGAACATGTCCTGTTGCGTGCTTGCCACCCTCAGACCCCTGTCCGATCACAGCAGTCACTTGCCTTCGATGTTCGATCTTGTTATATACACGGTCCGGACAACGTGCCAGCAGGGAGGGGACGAATGAGCGAGACGAGCGACGGGACGCCGACCCAGGAGCTGTTCGTGCGTCGGAGCACCGGCCTCGTGCGCGAGGCGTCGGCCATCGACGCGGCCATCTTCAACGCCGTCTTCTCGGCCCCGGTCGGCGCGACCCTGGCCTGGGGCGTGTTCTTCGCGCTCGCCGTGTTCCCCGGCAGCGACCTGGTCACGGCGACGCTGATCGCGTTCGCCCTCAACATCCCCGTCCTGATCATGATGTCGCTGCTCGCGGCCAGCATGCCGCGCACGGGCGGCGACTACGTCTGGGTGAGCCGCATCCTGTCGCCGCCGCTCGCCGTCGTCTCGAACTTCGGCGCGGCGTTCTCCGCGCTGATCGGCGCGACGTTCTGGGCCCGCTACTTCCCGGTGTTCGGACTCGGCCCCATCCTCTCCACGCTCGGCGTCATCTTCAACAAGCCCGATCTGATCCGGTGGGGGAACAACTTCCAGACCCACAAGTGGTGGATCTTCTTCGGCGCCCTCGCGATGATCGTGCTCATGACGGCGATCCTCATCGCCGGCACGAAAGCCGTGTTCCGGTGGCAGAACACGTTCTGGGCGATCGCCTCGATCGGGACGTTCATCGCCTTCATCGTGTTCCTGTTCGGGAGCTCCTCGGATCTCCAGAACAACTTCAACAACCTGGCGCACACGTTCGGCGGCCACGGCGACGTGTTCCACAGGATCGTCGCGGCGGCGCCGGCCACGTCGGGGCACCCCGGCGAGTGGAGCGCAACGCTCCCGGCCGTCTTCGTGATCATGACCTTCATGATGTGGAACTGGTGGAGCGTCTACCTGGCCGGCGAGCTCAAGAGCGCCGCCAACCGCAACCGCCAGATGGGCATCATGTTCGGCGCGCTGGTGTGGGACGTCGTGTTCCTGATCATCGGCGTCCTCCTGATCTACAAGGTCGCCGGCTACCCGTTCATGGCGGGCGTGAACGCCGGCCCGGCCGACTACACGATCCCCACCGGGCCCTGGTACCACTTCATCGCCTCGCTGGTCTTCAACAACGACTTCCTGACGATCCTGATCGTGGCGTCGTTCGCCTTCTGGAGCCTGCCGGCGATGGTCGGCAACACGTTCATGCCGGTGCGCACGGTATTCGCCTGGGCGTTCGACCGGCTCCTGCCCGAGAAGTTCGCCGAGGTGAACGAGCGCACGCACTCGCCCGTCCCGGCGATCCTGCTCGTGATGGGCATCGTCACCGTGATGCTGATCTGGAGCGTCGAGAAGACCACCTTCCAGACCTGGCTCGCGCTCGGCGTGCTGGCCGGCGTCGTCTGCGTCTGGATCGTCTGCATCGCGGCGTTCGTCTTCCCCGACCGGCGCCCCGACCTGTACAACTCGTCTCCCGCGAACGTGAGTGTCGGCGGCATCCCGCTGCTCAAGATCGTCTCGCCGCTCTCGTTCCTGGCGATGGCGTTCCTGGTCTACGACACGCTCAAGTACCCCGACCTGGCGCTCTCCGGAGTCTCGAGCCACCGCTGGTACGTGCCCGCGTTCATGCTCGCGACCGCGGCGTTCGGGCTCCTGGTCTACTACGGCGCCCGGGTGTGGCGGAAGGGCTCCGGCGTGGACGTCGACCTGGTCTACCGGGAGCTTCCTCCTGATTGACCGCTGAATCCGCGCTCCTCCGGCAGTCGTACTCCATGGAGACGACGAGATCCGGAGGACCGGAGATGGCAGACGCGCAGAACATCGAGATGGGCCGGCGAGAGCTCGCCCACAGAAGCGCCGACGGCGTCGAGGTGACGCTGCTCTGGAACCCGGTCAGCGACGCGATCTCGGTGCAGGTCATCGAGCGCGACACGGAAGCCTGCTTCGAGCTCCCCGTCGCCCGCGACCAGGCGCTGAACGCGTTCAACCACCCGTACGCGTACGCCGCCCTCGCCGCGGCCGCCTGAGCGGCAATTCTCGCAGCGTCCGCCGGTTGACATCGGCAGGTATTGCAGGATGCTAGGGTTGCGGCGCATGCCCAGCTCGGCCCCATCCGGGCGCGCCTCGAGTCGAACGAGGAGAGTGGTTTCCGTGGCGGAGAACGTGCATGACACGCCCGAGGAGGCGGCGTACCGGTCGCAGATGGCGGCGTACTTCGACGCCGTGATCAACCACGGCGAGGCGGGTGAGATCCTGCGCAACATCGAGCGGGCCGTCGAGCGGCTCGCGTTCGTGCGCGCCTGCATCATCCCGTTCACGGTGAACGCCGACGGCGAGCTGCACCAGGACGCCTACCACCCGATCGAGGTCATCTCGAACGAGCTGAACTACATCGGCTTCCCCCCGCCGCTCGCCGGAGCCGACGAAGCGGCTGCCTAGCCGCGGTCGGGGTAAAAAAACAGCCCCCTCAGGGGCAGAGGAGCGCCATGCAGCTGCGCTCCCTGAACGCCGGGGCGATCATCCCCGTGTCCGACATGGACGCATCGCGCGCCTTCTACGAGGGCACGCTCGAGCTCGACGGGGAGCCTGCACCGGGCGGCTACGCGCTGCGGGCGGGCGGCACGACGAGGCTGTTCCTGCTCGACGTCGCCGCGTACGCCGGCCAGGCCGACTGGCCGCTTGCCTCGTTCCAGACTGACGACCTCGCCGCGACCGTCGCCGACCTCGGCGACATGCTGATCGCCTGGTTCCGCGACCCGGACGACCAGGTCATCTCGGTCTTTCAGCTGACCTGACCGGGAGAGAAGCCGAGCCGGGCGAGGGGCTCGACGATCTCGTGCTCCCCGTAGGACACGTGTGAGCGCAGCCCGTCGGTGAGCAGGTCGATCGCGGGCTTCCCCTGCGCTACGGGCACCGTCACGCACCGCGGCGAGCACGTCGCGCAGCTGATCCAGGGCGCGCCGCAGTGTCGTGCACGTCGATCAGGTGCCGGCCGACCAGGCGGCCGCGTCGGCGGCTGTACTCGACGCCGGCGTCGGCCGCCTCGCGGTGCGGGCGGGTCGACTCGTCCCAGGCGGCGTCCGCGCTCAGCCGGGTGCCGGCGTCCGCCGTCGGCTCGAGGCCGAGCCGCTCGTTCTCCGCTTGCCGGTCCATGTGGCGGCGAAGTGTAGGGGGGCGTATCCGTGAGCCGTGGCTGCGAAGCGGTACCGAGGTTGGTTGCTCCCGGTCGGCGCCGCGGCGCTGGCGGCCGCCCTCGCCATCGCGGGCGTGATCACCTGGCGGATGTTCTCGCCGCCGCTTCTCTCGTCCACTCTGGCGGCGCCCCGCCGTACCGCCTGCACCCGCTTCGGGCCGAGCTCCTGTGGGCGGCTGCGGGCGTAGTCGCGCGAATCGCAGCCGGCTCGTGTGCGCACCGGCCGCGTGCCTGAGCCGGCGCCCGACCGGCGATCCGAGGATGGAGCTAGTCGGGCTCGAACCGACGACCTCCACGCTGCCAGCGTGGCGCTCTCCCAGCTGAGCTATAGCCCCAGATCGGGCCGCAGTATACCCGCGCGGACCGCAGGCACCAGCGGCCCGGACGGGCGCACGGCCATCCCGCGCGGCTCGGCGAGCCGTTCCAGGACGAGGGCGGTGTCGGCGATCGCGACCCCGGAGAGGTGCTGGTCGCGGGCCTCGAAGTCGGCCACGATGTCGGCCAGCGCGGCCGCGTAGCCGGGCCGGTCGCCGGCCGCGAGCGCCGCCAGGGCACGGCCGGTCCGCGCGAACGGCTCGCCCGCCACAAGCATCGCGTCGACGTCCGGCGCCTCGCCGAGCGTCACCCGGGCCAGCGCGCGCACGTACGTGGAGGCGGGCGAGTCGGCCTCTCGCGCCTCGACGCTGGCCTGCCGTGCGATCGTCTCCGCTCCGTCGCCGGCCAGGATCGACATCTTGAGCGCGCCCAGAATCCGGCCCCAGCTGCTCGGCCCGGTCTCGGCGTGCGACGCGAGGTACGCGTCGCGGGCGCGCACCAGTGCCGGCCGCGCGTCCTCGCCGGCCAACAGCGCCCGGTAGGCGTCGGCCTCGGCGGCGAGCGCCGCGTTCAGGTGCTCGCCGGCGCTCACTCGAGCGGCTTCCGGCCGGCGAACCCGTCTTCCGGCGAGTGCCAGAACGCGATCCGCTCCTCGCCGACGTGCCAGCATAGGAGCGCATCCTGGTCGCCGACCCAGGCGGGGAAGTCGATCAGGCCGCGGTCCATGTCCTTCACCTGCACGCCCTCGGCGGTGAACCTGGCGACGATCTGCTCGAGCTCGGCGTGCGACGCCTGCACCGCGGCCTGCAGGTCGCGCACCTCGGGCCGCTCCATGTTGCCGCCGTTCGAGCCGATCGCGATCACGAGCTTGCGCCAGCGCGACTCGAGGTCGCGGCTCTTCGCACGCTCCTCCACCATCCGCTCGGCCAGCGCGCGGAGCTCCGAGTCGAGGAGCCGCTGCGCCTCCTCCCGGGTGAACCGCCGCTCCTGCTCCACCGGTTGCTACCCGGCCGCGTACGTCTCGCTGGGCACCTGGCCCCAGAGCGCCTCGAGCCGGTAGAACGACCGCGCCTCGGGCGTGAAGACGTGCACGACGACGTCCAGGTAGTCCAGCAGGATCCAGTCGCCCTGGCGGTGCCCCTCCACCCGTCGCGGCATCAGCCGGTCGCGCTTCAGCACCTCGGCGATCTGGTCGGCGATCGCCTGCGCCTGCCGGGGATTCCGCCCGGAGCAGATCACGAAATGGTCCGTGTAGCTGACCACGTCGCGCATGTCCAGGATCACGATGTCGGTGGCGAGCTTCTCCGCCGCCAGGGACGCCATGCGATGCGCGAGCTGGGTGGTGTCTGTCAGACGCTGATCCCCATCGACGCGATCAGCCTAGCACGGGGTCTGGAGGTACAGCCCGTCGCGTGTGATGGCGTCCACGACGGCGTCCGGCATCATCGAGCGGACATCCCCGCCCTCCCCGATCCGCTGTCGCAGAGCCGACGACGAGAGGTCGACCGGCTCGATCGCGAGCCGCTCGGCCACGTCGGCCCCCGGCGCGCCCGGCCGAGCCGCCACGACCACCCGGGCCAGCTCGCGCACGCGCTCGGGCCGGTGCCACGACGCCATCGCCGCCAGCTGGTCGGCGCCGACGATCAGGTAGAGCTCACGGCCGGGCCCGGCCAGCGCCTCGAGCGTCTCGGCGGTGTATCCCGGGCCGTCGCGGTCGAGCTCCATCCGGCTCACCTCCACGCCCGGCTCACCGGCGAACGCGGCCCGCGCCAGCCGGTAGCGGGTCTCGGCCGGCGTGGCCGGGGCGGGCCGGTGCGGCGGCCGCGCGCTCGGCACGACCAGCACGCGGTCGAGCCCGAGCTGGTCGCGGGCCGCGCGCACGATGGCGAGGTGGCCGTTGTGGGGCGGGTCGAACTGCCCGCCGAACACGCCGATCCGGCTCATTCCTCGCTCTTCGGCCGGAACGTGAACCGGTGCGCGCCGACGAGGATGTCGTCGCCGGGGCGGGCGCCGGCCGCGCGCAGGGCGGGCTCGACGCCGAGCCGCTCGAGCTCGTCGGCGAGCGCGGCGACGTCGTTTCGGTCGTCAGGATCGAGGTCGTCCGCGCGCCGCTCGAGCTCCCGCCCGGCCACCCGCAGGGTGCCGGCATCGCGCAGGATCCGGAAGCGCCGCCGCGCGGGCGGCGCCGGCCGGAAGACCAGGTAGTCGGCCAGCTCGGGCTCGGCCACGGGGCCGTCCGGTACCTCGGCCGGGAGCAGGCTGAAGAGGACGTCGCGGAGCGCATCGATCCCCTCGCCCGTGGCGGAGGAGCACGCGAGCTCGGCGCCGGCGGCAGCGATCGCGCCCGCCCGCCCGCCGGGCTCGAGCAGGTCGACCTTCGAGAGCACGACCAGCTGCGGCCGCTCCGCCAGGCCGCCGCCGTGGAGACGCAGCTCGCGGTCGATGGCCGCGCGACGGCGGGCGAGCTCCTCGCCGTCGCCGCCCGCCTCGACCAGGTGGATGAGCAGGCGCGCCCGCTCGAGGTGGGCCAGGAACTCGTGGCCGAGGCCGACGCCGTTGCTCGCGCCCTCGAGCAGGCCCGGCACGTCGGCAACCGTCAGCTGGCGGCCGTCGGCACACTCGACCGTCCCCAGCACCGGCTCGATGGTCGTGAACGGGTAGTCGGCGACGCGTGGGCGCGCGTTCGAGATGCGGCGCAGGAGCGACGACTTGCCGGCGTTCGGGAAGCCGAGCAGCGCTGCATCCGCCACCAGCTTCAGGCGCAGCTCCAGCCACAGCTCGTCGCCCGGCTCGCCCACCTGCGCCGTCTCGGGCGCGCGCCGGCGGGCGGTGGCGTAGTGGCGGTTGCCGGCGCCGCCGGCGCCCCCGCGGGCGACGGTCACGACGGCGCCCGGGTGGGCCAGATCGGCCAGGAGCTCCTCGGTCTCGCGCACGCGCACCTGGGTGCCGACGGGCACGCCCAGCTCGAGCGCGTCGCCGCGGCGGCCGTGCTTGCCCGCCCCACGGCCGTGCGTGCCGCGCTGGGCGCGGAAGTGGGCCGCCTGCTTGAAACGGGAGAGGTCGCGCAGACCGGGATCGGCGACCAACACCACATCGCCGCCGTCGCCGCCGTCGCCCCCGTCGGGACCGCCCTTGGGCACGAACTTCTCGCGGCGGAAGCTGATGCAGCCGTCACCGCCGCGGCCGCCCTGGATGAACACGTTGGCGCGGTCGGCGAACACCGGCCGCGGCGCCTCAGGCGGCCGGTTCGGCGGCCTGCACGCTGATGTAGCGGCGGCCCTTCCGCTGCGCGAACTCGACGGTGCCGTCGACCGTGGCGAACACCGTGTCGTCGCCGCCGAGGCCGGCTCCGGCCCCGGGATAGAAGCGCGTCCCGCGCTGGCGGACGATGATCGCGCCCGCGGTCACCTGCTGGCCGGCGAACACCTTCACACCGAGCCGCTGTGCGTGCGAGTCGCGGCCGTTCTTCGACGAGCCAAGGCCCTTCTTATGCGCCATCGTCCGCGTCCTCCTTCTTCGCCCGCGTGCGCCGCGGCTTCGGCGCCGGCTTCTCGGCGGCGTCGGCTTTCGGCTTCGCCGCGGCCCGTGGCTTGGCGGCCGCCTTCGGCTTGGGCTTGGGCTTCGGCTTGTCCGCGGCCGGCTTCGCCTCGGCCTTCTCCGGCTCCGCCTTGCGGGCCGGTGCCCGCTTCGGCTTCGACGATCCGCCGATCGACTCGACCGAGATCCGGGTCAGCTCAGAGCGGTGCCCGCGGGTTCTCTTGTAGCCGCGCTTCGGCTTGAACTTGAACACCTTGATCTTCTCGCCCCGCAGATGCTCGACGACCTGCACCGAGACGGCGCCCTCGAGCTTCGAGCGGTCGGTGACCACGTCGTCGCCGCCCGTCATCAGGACGTCGGGCGTGAACGCATCGCCGGCGGCATGCGGCTGCCGGTCGACGAGGAGCTTCTGGCCCTCCTCGACCCGATACTGCTTGCCGCCGATCTTGATCACCGCATACATGAGCCGCGGAATGGTACCAGAGCGCCGAGCCCGCTCAGCTACCCAGGATCTTTCCCAGCAGGCCGCGCTTGCGCTCACCCGCATCGCCGCCGTCGCCGTCGCCGGCAACCGCGGCGGGCGCCGGCTCCGGGGCCGCGGCCGGGGCGGGCTCGGCGTCGGCCGCGGCCGCCGCCTTGGTCGTCTTCTTGGCCGGAGCCCGCCGCCGCGTCCGCGGCTTGGGGGCCGGGGCCGCAGCGTCCGCCGAGGCGTCCGAGGCGGCCGGCGTGTCGCCGTCGGCGGGCGCCGCGCCGTCGGCCGATGCCGCAGCCGCCGACTTCGACCGCCCCCGGCCGCCGCGCTTGCCGCGCCGCCGCTTCTTGGTCGCCGTCTCCTCGCCGCCGTCGACCGCGGTCGCGTCGACCACGTCTGCGTCGGCGGCCCCATCCTCCGCCGGCTCATCGGCCTTCGCGTCGGCGGCCTTGGCCTCTGCGGCCTTGGCCGTCGCGGACTTGGCCCGCGTGCGCCGCCGCGGCTTCGGCTTCTCGGCCGGAGCCTCGTCCGTCGGCTCGGCGTCTGCCGCCTCGTCGGTGGCCGTCGACGACACCGCCGCGGTCGTCTTCGCCGGCGTCTTTCGGCGCGAGCGCGGCCGCGTCCGCTGCTCGAGCTCGAGCCGCTCCCCCACCTCGCGGTCGAACTCCGGCAGCTCGTAGTCGCCGGGCTCCGGCGGCAGGTCGATGGCCGTGGGCTTCGCATCGAGCAGCGAGGCGTACGCCGCCGTGCGCGTGGCCCGGTCGATCCGCACCTTGTGCTGCTGGCCGACGTAGCCGATCGCGCCCCCGACGACGACCGGGTAGCCGCCGTCGAGACGGGCGACGCCGTCGGTCAGGTTGTACATGTGCGGCTCGGAGATCTTGACCGACTTCTCGTCGCCGTCCTTCACCGCCAGGCTCTCGCCGTCCACGTCGACGCGCGTGCCCTCGCGCACGAGCTCGACGTCGGAGAGCGACATCCGCTCGACCGGCTCGAGCGTGAAGTGCTTGCCGGTCTCGCGCTCGAGCTCGAGCAGCTTCATCCCGCCCGGGCCGACCAGGCCCGAGGCGACCTTGGCGTTCATCTTGACGAGGAACGCGTCGGAGCCGGAGGAGCGGGCCATCTTGCGCAGCCGCCGCTCCGCCTCGACCGCCATCGTCTGCTCGGAGAGGACGACGCCCTCGCCGCCGCAGGTCGGGCAGGTGCGGGTGAGGATCTCGCGGACGCCCGCCGTCACGTTCTGGCGGGTCATCTCGACGAGGCCGAGCGGGGAGATCTCGACCAGGTACGTCTTGGTGCGATCGTGCTCGAGCTCGGACTGCAGCACCTTCAGCACCTCGGCCCGGTTCTTCGCCGACGCCATGTCGATGAAGTCGATGACGATGATGCCGCCGATGTCGCGCAGCCGCAGCTGGCGCATGACCTCCCGCGCCGCCTCGATGTTGTTGCGTGTGATCGTGTCCTCGAGCCGCCCCGACGACCCGACGAAGCGGCCGGTGTTCACGTCGATGACGGTGAAGGCCTCGGCGTAGTCGAAGATCAGGTAGCCGCCGGAGGGCAGGTCGACCCGCTTGTTCAGCGTCGAGAGGATGGCCTGGTCGACGCCGTGGCGCTCGAACAGCGGCACGCTGTCGGAGTGAAGCTTGATGCGGTCGACGAACTCCGGCTGGGTCGTGCGCACCCATCCCAGGATGCGGCGGTACTGGCGCTCGGAGTCGACGATCACCTCGTCGACGTTGCGCGCCAGCAGGTCTCGGATCACCTTCAGCGAGAGGTCGGCCTCGGCGTAGACGAGGCTCGGCGCCTTGGCCGGCTTGGCCCGCGCCTCCACCTGCGCCCACATCTTGTGCAGGAAGCGCAGGTCGCGCTCGAGGTCCTCGGCCGTGGCGCCGGCGGCGGCGGTGCGGACGATGATGCCGCCCTCGTCCTGCTCGAGCGACTTCGCCAGCTTGCGCAGCCGCTCGCGCTCGCCGTCGGGCAGGCGCCGGGACACGCCGGAGCCCTCGCCGTGCGGCGAGAGCACCAGGAACCGGCCGGCGATGGAGAGCTCCATCGTCACGCGCGGGCCCTTCGTGCCCATGGAGTCCTTGACGACCTGCACCAGAACCTCCTGGCCGGGCTTCAGGAGCTCGTCGATCTTGCGCCGGCGGCGCGACTTCGGATCCTGGCCGGGCACGACGACGTCGTCGACGTACAGGAAGCCGTTGCGGGGCAGGCCGAGGTCGACGAACGCCGCCTCCATGCCGCGCAGGACGTTGTCGATCTTGCCCTTGTAGATGTTGCCGGCCAGGGAGCCCTCGCCGCGGCGCTCGATCAGCGCTTCGACGGTGCGGCCCTCCTCGATCACGGCCACCCGCAGCTCGGACAGGTCGACCGAGATCAGGATTGTCTTGGAAACGTTGGATGTGAGTGTCAAGTGCGTGCTCCTACCGGCTGGGGACGCAGATCGATCCGCGTCCGCACCAGCCGCTTGATGGTCGCGGTCCGGCCGTCGAGGCCGGCGACCGCCTGTGCGATCTCGTCCGGGCGGGCGGTGCCGGCGTCGGTCATCCGAAGCAGCATCCGCAAAAGGCCCGGCTCGTGCTCGATGCTCGAGCAGTACTTCGTGACGTCGACCGTGCGGTCGGGCTTGCCGGGGGCGGTTCGCACCACCTCGCAGCTGTCCGCGGCCGCGAACGCGCGCAGGGCGCGCTCCCAGTCGACGTCGTCTTCGACTTCCACCTCGTACTCGGCGGCATCGACGCGCGCGGCCGCCTTCGGGCCCTCGGCGGGCTCGACGGCGACGACGGCGATGCCGTGCGGCAGCTGGGCGTCCAGCCGCTCCGCCACCTCGGCCGGGTCGTGATCCCCGTGCAGGGAGACGTCCGCCAGGTCGGCCTGCGCCTGCACGCCCACGGCCCGCGGCAGCGCCAGCGAGATCACGGGGCGGGGCTTCATGCCCTTCGACAGGGCTATCTGGTAGCCGGCGCGCCGCAGCGCGCCGAGCATGGTGTCAACGGTCTCCAGGTGCGACAGGAAGCGCGCGCGCCCGGTGACCGCAAAGGTAATTCGATATGTCAACGATCTTTCTCAGCTTTCACCCGCCGGCCGTTCGGGGTCAGACCCCGGCCGGTCAATTCACCAATCTGTTGCGGACGGGCCCGAAGCACGCACCGCAGTCGGTGCATCCGTCCCAGCGGCAGTCGCCCGTCGCCACCTCGGCGCGGCTCTGCCCCCACTCGTCCAGCAGGAACTCCTTGGAGATGCCCGAGCGCACGTGATCCCACGGCAGCTCGTCCCACTCTCCGAACTCCCGGGTGGCCTGCTCGTCGATGCTCGTTCCGGCGGCCGCGAACGCCGCCTCCCAGGCATCCTCCCGGTACATCTCGCTCCAGGCGTCGAAGCGGGCTCCGCCGCGCCACGCCGCCTCGATGACGTCTGCGACCTGCTCGCCGCCGCGCGCGAGCGCGCCCTCGAGCATCGAGGTGCGCAGGTCGTGCAGCGAGAGCCGGATCTGGCGCGTCGGCATCGCCCGGCGCATGTACGCCTGCTTGGCCTCGAGCTGCGCCCGGCTCGACATGCCCTCCCACTGGAAGGGCGTGTGCGGCTTGGGGACGAAGTTCGAGGCGCTCACATGCACCGAGAAGCGGCCGCCGCCCGGCCGCACCCGGCGCCCGATGGCGCGCGCCTTGATCCCCAGGTCGACGATCCCCTGCACCTCGTCGTGCGTCTCGCGCGGCAGGCCGATCATGAAGTACATCTTCAGGCTCGTGTAGCCGGCCGCGAAGGCCGCCTCGATGGCCTGCTCGATCATCTCGTCGGTGATCGTCTTGCAGATGATGTCACGCATCCGCTGGGTGGCCGCCTCGGGCGCGAGCGTGATCGAGCTCTGGCGCGCGTTCGCAGCCGCCGTCAGGGCCACGGGGCCGGTGTCCACCCGATTCGACGGCAGCGACAGGTGCAGCGTCGGCAGGCGCGTCTTGATCTTCTCGATCGCCGGCACGATGCCGGTGTAGTCGCTCGACGCGAGCGATGTCAGCGAGAGCTCGTCGTAGCCGGTGCAGGCGAGCTGGGCCAGCCCGGCCTCGACGACCTCGTCGGGCGGGCGCTCGCGCACGGGCCGGTACCAGGTGCCGGCGTGGCAGAAGCGGCAGCCGCGGGTGCAGCCACGCATCACCTCGACCGAGGCGCGCGAGAAGATCGCCGACGAGTACGGGACGACGACCTGCGTCGGGTGCGTGTCGATGGCGAAGTCGGCGTACACCGCCCGCTCGACCGCGTGGCGGCCGCGGGACGGCACGTACAGGTACGGGTTCTCGGCCAGGCGGGCGAGCCGCTCGGCCCGGACGGACACCGAGGAGATCACGTCGAGGACGGCGTCGAAGGCGCGCTCCGATTCGCCCATGAAGACGGCATCGAAGAACGGCGCGAGCGGCGCGGGGTTCGACGCGCTCGGCCCGCCGGCGACGACGATCGGGTCGCCGTCGCCGCGGTCGGCGGCGCGCAGCGGGATGCCCGCCAGGTCGAGCACCTCGAGCACGTTCGAGTAGGTCAGCTCCGCCTGCAGCGTGATGCCGAGCAGGTCGGCCTCGCGCACCGGCCGCCACGACTCGAGCGTGAAGAGCGGCAGGCGCTGGCGGCGCATCGCGTCGGCCATGTCGGGCCACGGGCAGTAGACGCGCTCGGCCGCCATCCCCTCGCGGACGTTCACCTGCTGGTACAGGATCTGGAGGGCCTGGTTCGAGATCCCGATCTCGTACGCGTCGGGGTAGCAGAGGGCGACGAGCGAGGTCGCCTGCAGCTTGCGCACCTGGTTCGGCTCGCCGCCGATGTACCGGGACGGCTTCTGCACCGTCTCCAGCACGGCTTCGATCCTGTCCTCGAGCAGCGCGTTGCCCATCGTTCCGGATGGTAGTCGAGAGTCTGGTAGTCGACCGTGTCAAGGGGACTGTCCCCTTAACATTCAGCCGCGGAGCTCTTCGGCCTTGGCGCGCAGGTGGGCGACGCTCGCGGGGGCACCGCGCTCGAAGTACTCGACGGCGGCGCGGCCCAGGGCCACGGTGCCGGAGTAGGCGACGCCACCCTTCACCACCCAGCCTGCGATCGGGACGACGTCCAGCAGCTCGCGGGCGGCCGTGCGCAGGCCGAACCCGGCGCCGAGCAGCGCCAGCAGCTCGACGGCCCGGTCGGGACCGATCTCGACGCCGTAGCAGACCGCGATCTGGAGCACCATCCGCATCTCGACCGCGGCCAGTACAGGCAGGTCGGCGCCGGGGATCCAGATGGCGGCGGCGATGAGCGCGTTCCGGCGCGACGACGTCTCGATGATGGAGTCGACGACCAGCTTTCGCAGAGCCGGCAGGCGTGCCGCCAGGGCCGGGGCGCCGTGCCCGGCCTTCTTCGCGATCTCGTGCAGCACGCGCCGCTCCGGGAAATGGCCGCGTTTGACGGCCAGCACGTGGTCCGGCTCGACGCCGCGCACGCGGGCCGCCTCGACGGACGCGTCCATCGGCAGGTCGACGCCTTCGAGCACGACCAGCAGCGGCTTCCCCAGCCGCCCGAGCACCTCGAGGTCCGCGCGGGTCTCGTCGTCGAGGCGATGGGCCACCTCGCCGCCGTAGACGACCACCGATGCCCGCCGCAGCTGGTCGCGGTCCTCCGGGCGCAGCCGCCGGATCGCGTACGACTCGACCGCCGAGCTTCGGCTGAGCTTGGCCTCGAGCAGCGCCGCGCGCACCTGCTCGACCGGGTTCGAGCGGCCGCACAGGATGATCGGGCCGACGCCCTCGGACGCCTCGCCGATCTCGCGCAGCGCCTTCTGCGCCATCTGCGCCGAGCCCACGGCGCCGAACTTCGGCTCCTTGTCCTTCTTGCTCATACCGCGAACACCGGGTCGTCGGCCGCCTGGGCGTGGACGTGGATCGCCTGCAACACCCCGATCGCGAGCAGGTTCGTGATCGTGTGCGAGCCGCCGAAGCTCATGAACGGCAGCGGGATGCCGGTCACGGGCGCGAGACCGATCGTCATGCCGATGTTGATGAAGATCTGGAAGAGCAGCATCGAGACGACGCCGGCGGCGACCAGGCTGCCGAACGTCGAGCGCGACTTCGTGATCACCTTGAGCCCGCGCCAGAGCAGCAGGGCGTAGAGACAGATCAGCCACGCCGCCCCGACGAACCCGCGCTCCTCGCCGACGACCGCGAACACGAAGTCGGTGGGCGCCTCGGGCAGGAACCCGAGCGACGTCTGGGTGGCGCCGAGCTCCTGGCCGGGCACGGACGCGTCGTTGTTGGTGCCGCCGAGGCCGCCGTGCGAGACCGCGATGACCGACTGGCGCAGCTGGAACCCGCCCGACTGGACGTCGTTCGGGTTGGGGTGCAGGAACGACGTCAGCCGGGTCACCTGGTACTCCTGGACGACCGTGATGCCCATCCCCGGCAGGACCGAGAAGATGAGCGCGCCGATCACGCACACGGCCAGGAGCATCCACACGAAGTGCTGCCATGGGATGCCGTAGACGAACAGCATGCCGAGCATGATCGCGAGGAAGACGAGCATCGTTCCGAAGTCCGGCTCCTTGAACACGAGCAGGGCCGGCAGCCCGACGTAGCAGATGGCGAGCAGCGTCAGGCGGGCGGGGCTGGTGACGCCGCGGCGGGAGGCCAGCACCGCCGCGAGGCCGACGATCAGGAGCAGCTTCGCGAACTCGGACGGCTGGAACTGGAAGGCGCCCAGGTTGATCCAGCGGCGACCGCCGCCGATCGACGTCCCGACCGCGAGCACGGCCGCGGTGGTGAAGAGCACGAAGGCGTAGAGCGGCCAGCGCACCCGCCGCATCAGCGCCGGCGGGATGGCCGCGACCGCCAGCATGCCAACGGTGCCGGCCGCGACGTAGAGCAACTGGTGGCCATAGAGGTTGCCGGCGTAGTTCTTCGTCGCCGACTGCATGATCCACAGGCCGAACGCCGAGATCGAGAGCGCGGTCGCGAGCATCAGGTAGTCGAGGTGGCGCAGGTAATGGGTCATCGCGAGGCGTCCGTCCCGGCGGTGAACGTGTAGTGCTGGCGCGGAGCGAAGAACGACTGGAACACGCTCGCGGCGACCGGCGCGGCCGAGACGCCGCCGTGGCCGCCGTTGTGGATGAACGCGACGACGACGAGCGACTTGCCGCCCTCAGACGCCCATCCGGCCCACCACGCGTCCGCGCAGTTCGGGCAGGTGGTCGTCGGCACCTCTGCGGTGCCGGTCTTGCCATAGACCGTCGGGTGGAAGCCGCCGAAGATGGCCGTCGAGGTGCCGTCGCCGGCGTGGGTTGCGCCGTAGAGCCCCTGCTTGATCTCGCTCAGGAGCTCCGCCGGCAGGTGCAGGTTTCGCACCGGCCTGGGGCTGATGCGGCCGCCCGGGACGGTCTGCGTCGTCGAGCCGGGCTCGAGCAGCGCCTCCCCGACGTGTGGAGACACGACCTTGCCGCCGTTCTCGAGGGCGCTGTAGGCAACCGCCTGCTGCAAGGGAGAGACGAGCAGGTTGCCCTGACCGATCGACATGTTGATGTCGTCGCCGGGGAGCCACTGCTGTTCGATGGCCTGCTGGGCAGGGGTGCCCGGCCAGGTCTGGGTGGCCTTCCACTTCGGGTCGGGGACGACGCCCGCCTGGGCGCCGCCGGCGTCGAGTGGCGGCGCCGAGCCGTAGCCGAGCTTGCGGATCCACCCCTGGAACTCCTGGCCGTTCCCCGTTTTGCCGTAGAAGGCGTCGCCGAGCTGGTAGAAGAACGTGTCGCAGGAGACCTCGAGCGCCTTCGAGAGGCCCATCGTCCCCATCGAGAGCAGCGTCCAGTCGTGGAAAGGGGTTCTCTGGTTGGCGATGTCGTACTTCGAGTAATACGTCCCAGGGCAGTCAAGGTTCTCGCCCGGCGTCAAGACGCCTGACTCGTAGGCGGCGGTCGCGGTGATCGGCTTGAAGGTCGAGCCGGCTGGATACACGCCCTGGAACGCCTTGTCATAGGCCGGCGTGAGCTTGCTCTTGAAGGCGGCCTTTGACCCCTTGTACGGCGGCACGTGCACCGTCGGGCTGTATGTCGGGCTCGACGCCATGGCGTAGATCGCGCCGTTGTCCGGGTTCATTGCGACGACGGCCCCGTAATCCGCCGGCTCGCCGTTCGCGTGCGCGATCAGGATGCCCTGGCCAACGGCGTACTGGGCTTCCTTCTGCAGGTGGGCGTCGATCGTCAGGCGCAGGTTGTCGCCCGCGACCGGTGCCTGGGTGAGGAAGGCCTGGCCGACCGGAGCCCCGGATGGGTCGACGGTCTCCTGGATCTGGCCGTCCTGGCCGCGCAGGTAGCGGTCGTAGGTCTTCTCGATGCCCGCCTGCCCGGCAGTGCCGATCAGCGGCAGCTTCTCGTGGTAGGACGGATCCAGCACGTTCTGGCGCGTGATCGCGCCGACGAAGCCGAGCAGGTTCGGATTCGTCGGGCCGAACTCCCTGAGCGACGGGTAGGAGCGCTGGTAGACGTGCTCGAACTGGACCCCACGGAAGAGCCAGCGCCGCTCGAGCACGTAGGCGGTCTGGCGGCGGTCGACGGGAAAGAGCAGCGTCACCGGGTAGCCCGGGTTGGCCTTCGCAAGGCGCGAGAACTGGTGCCACATGCGCTTGTAGGGCACGTCGAGCACCCAGGCGAGCCGCTTCAGCACGCCGCAGCCGGCCTGGTCGTGGACCCGGTGCGTCGCGATCGTCGGCCCGCAGTTCGTGCCCTGCGGCAGCCGGGCGGCGTCGACCTGAACGGCGATGCTGGCCTGGTTCGAGACGAGCACGTTGCCGTTGCGATCGAGGATCTGGCCCCGCGGCGCCGGCATCTGGAACGTGCGGATGCTGTTCTGGGCGGCGGCGGCGACGTACTGGTCGGAATGCAACACCTGGAGCGCCCATAGCCGGAACAGCAGGATGCCGAGCAGCGCCGCGGCGATGACGCCCAGCGTCGCCGCCCGGATCGCCAGCGGCACCGGGTCGGGCGCCGGCTCGGGCCTAGACGGCGGCCGCTGCAGATACATCCGGTCGCATCCGGGTCGGTCGGAAGAGCCGCCGCAGGAGCGGCAGCAGGAGCAGGGCGAGGAGCGTCGTCTGGAGCAGCGACGGCACGATCTGGTGCCACACCAGGAAGCCGAGGTCGTAGCTGACGCCGAGCAGCACCTGCACGGCGACGAGGCAGAGCTGCACGAGCAGCGCCCCGGCGATCACCCACGGCAGCGGCCGCGGCGGCGCCGGCTCGAGCATGCCGGCCCCCGCCTCGCCGCGCCCGGCGAGGCTCGTGACCATCCAGGCGCAGGCGAGGTACGCCAGCGACGTCATACCGAGGTGGCGGTAGAGCACGGCGTCGAGCAGGAGGCCGCCGACGAACCCGGCCACCGCCGCCAGCTCGATGCCCCGCCAGAGAGCCAGGGCGACGACGAGGATCGCGATCAGGTCAGGCCCGCCGCCGAACGGGTAGAGCTGCGGCGTCACCGACACCTGCAGCACCATCAGCACGAACACGCAGACGAGCGCCTTCGGGTAGTCGAGCACCTACTTGAGCTCCAGCACGACGACCCCGGACAGGTTGTCGAAGTTCACGAACGGCGTCACCTGGATCTGCTTGTTCTGCTGGCCCAGGTCGTCGTTCTGGACATAGGTCACCTTGCCGATGGGGATGCCGTCGGGGTAGAGCGAGTTCAGCCGGCCGGCGTAGCCGGTGGTCACGACGGTGTCGCCGTCCTTCACGAGCACCGACTGCGGCACCTCCGCCATCGTCAGCTCGCCCGGCGTCCCCGTGCTCGGCACGATCGTGCCGTTCGCGCCCTGCCGGCCCTGCACCGCGGCGGTCACGCCGATCGACGGGTCGAGCAGGATCTGAACGGTGGCGGTCGTGCTGGTGACATCCTTGACCCGCCCGACCAGCGCCCCGCCGCTCGAGACGGGCGCGATCACCGGGTCGCTCACCTGAACGCCCTGATCAGTGCCGATCCCGAGCGTGACCAGCGGCGTGTCGCTGTCGGGAGACTCCATGATCACCGAGCCGGAGACGCTGTGGAACTGGGGGTTCTGCTGTACCCAGTGGGCCGCGGCGCGGTACGTGGCGTTGTCGGCCTGGAGCTGGTTGATCATCGAGGTGTCGCGCCCTAGCTGGGCCTCCAGCTGGTGCAGCCTCGCGGTCTGGTCGCGGGCGTTGATCAGACCGGTCGTCCAGTGCCAGGCGTCGACGAACGGGCTCGTGACGCGGTGGGCGACGCTCGCGAACGGCGCGGTCACCTGCGTAACTCCGTTTTGCACGGAGCCGACGACGCCGGTCGACCCCTCCCGGTACGACATCGTCAGGAGCGTGAGCGAAGCGGCGACCAGCAGGCCGACGACGGCCCGCCTGCGTATGACACGATTCTTGCTGAGCAGCATCCTTCAGGGCGGGTCGGTCGGGCGATTCTACCTGACGGGTTCGGAAGCGCCCGCATATGGCCACAACGGACCCGAGCTCGCCAACGATTCGCCAATCTGGCCACGGATACTCGGGCCATGAACCGACAACGCGCGCTCGTCATCCTCGGCATCGCTGCCGGCATCTTCTTTATCGCCGTCGCGATCATGTACTGGACCGTCCCGCCCAAGTCCCTCCCCGTGCCGAACTTCCTCGGGCACGAGAACGGGGTTTCGGCCGTGCACGTGAAGCACGGCGTCGCCTCGTTCCTGGTCGGGCTCGCCTGCTTCGCGTTCGCCTGGTTCCAGAGCGGCCCCAGGCACAAGACGGTCAGCTCCAGCTGATCAGCTGACGGCGAACCACACGGAGAGGATGATTCCCTCGACGAAGCAGAAGACGGCGAACGGCGTCAGCCGGTTCGTCTCGAAGTAGCGCATCAGGAAGCGGATCGAGACGTAGGCGGTCGCGGCGGAGCAGAGCGACGCGACCAGCGCCGGCCCGCGCACGCCGTCGCCGTCGGGGCCGAGCAGCACCGGGATCTTGAGGATCGCCGCCGCGCCGATGATCGGCGTCGCCAGCAGGAAGGCGAAGCGGGCGGCGTCCTCGTTCGAGAAGCCGACCAGAAGGCCGCCGCCCATCGAGGCGCCGGAGCGCGAGAACCCGGGGATGAGCGCGATCGCCTGCGACGCGCCGACGCCGACGGCGTGGCGCCATCCGGCCGTGTGTGCGATGCGGTGGTCGCCGTCCTCCTCGGTCTCGGGCAGCTCGGGCGCCCGCCGGCGCAGCATTTCGGCGCCGAACAGCATGATCCCGTTCAGGATCAGGAAGAACGCCGCAGATCGCGCCGACGCGAACACCGACTGGAGCTTGTCCTGCAGCAGCAGGCCGAGGATGCCGGCCGGGATCGTGCCGACCACGATCAGCCAGCCGAGCTTGCCGTCCGGGTTGGCGGCCGAGATCTCGCGCTCCTGGAGCGAGCGCCACATGCCGGTCAGGATGCGCACCCAGTCCTGCCAGAAGAACCCGAGCAGGACGATCGCCGTGGCCAGATGGGTCGCGACCAGGAAGGCGATGAAGTAGTTGTCGTTCTGGTGGATGTCCCAGCCGAAGACGCGCGGCGCCACCACGCTCTGGCCGAGGCTCGAGATCGGGAAGAGCTCGGCGACGCCCTGGAGCAGGCCCAGGATGATGGCCTGTCCATAGGTGATCGGCGCGGTGAGGATCACCAGGACGCAGCCCTGCCGTACGGTCGATGGATCAAATCTAGTAGTGGTACTGGCGTCGCCCGTTGCGGCGGCTGGCCGCGTAGGTCTGGTTGGCCCGGTAGATGACCTCGAACTCCTCGAGCGACCGGCCGGAGCCTACCGCGACGCATGTGAGCGGCGATTCGGCCAGGTGCACGGGCATCTGCGTCTCGGCCCGGAGGCGGTCGGTCATGCGCTGGAGCAGCGAGCCGCCGCCGGCGAGCACGATCCCCCGGTCCATGATGTCGGACGCCAGCTCGGGCGGCGTCTTGTCGAGCGTCTGCTTGACCGCGTCGATGATCTGCGTGAGCGGCACGTCGAGGGCGTGGCGCACCTCCTTGGAGGAGAGCACGATCGTCTTCGGCAGGCCCGTGACCAGGTCGCGGCCGCGGATCTCCGCCTCGACCTCCTCGGGAAGCTCGGCGGCGGAGCCGATCTCGAGCTTCACCTCCTCGGCCGTCGACGGCCCGATCATCAGCTTGTACTCGCGCTTGACGTGCTCGATGATCGCCTCGTCGAGCTCGTCGCCGCCGACCCGGATCGACTGGCTGACGACGATCCCGCCGAGCGAGATCACCGCCACCTCGGTCGTCCCGCCGCCGATGTCGACGATCATGTTGCCGGTCGCCTCGGACACGGGCAGGCCGGCGCCGATCGCCGCGGCCATGGGCTCCTCTATCAGGAGCGCCTGGCGGGCGCCGGCGGACTCGGTCGCCTCGATCACGGCGCGCTTCTCGACCCCGGTGACGCCGGACGGGACGCACACCACGACGCGCGGGTGGGCGAACCGGTTCTGGTGCACCTTCTGGATGAAGTGGCGCAGCATCTGCTCTGTCACGTCGAAGTCGGCGATGACGCCGTCCTTCAGCGGGCGGATCGCGGAGATGTTGCCGGGCGTGCGGCCGAGCATCCGCTTCGCCTCGATCCCCACGGCGTGCACCTCGCCGGAGTGCTGGTCGATCGCCACGACGGACGGCTCGGACAGCACGATGCCGCGGCCACGCACGTACACGAGCGTGTTCGCAGTACCGAGGTCGACGGCCATGTCGCGGCCGCCGAGGCCAGTGAGAGAGTTGAGGAAGCTGATGGTGTCGGCGTGGGGATTGGCTGCAATTCGCCGCAAAAACGGCCATGCGAGTCTAGCAAGTCGAGGCTGCTGCCATCGCATCGATCAGCGCCGGGACCGGCAGGCCGACCACGTTCTGGTAGTGGCCGTCGATCGAGCGCACCAGCGCCGCGCCCAGGCCCTGCACCGCATAGCCGCCGGCCCGGTCGCGCCACTCGCCGGAGGCGAGGTACCAGTCGACGTCCGCCGCGTCGAGCGGGGCGAACGTCACCGCGGTGACGGCGTGGCGGACGTGCTCGGCCTCGCCGGCGCGCAGGCACAGGCCCGAGTGCACTTCGTGGGTGCGGCCCGAGAGCAGGCGGAGGTACTCGCGCGCCTCGTCCTCGCCGGGCGGCTTGCCCAGGATGCGGCCGTCGATGACGACGATCGTGTCGACGCCCAGCACGAGGTCACCCGCGACCGACGCCGCCTTCCCGCGGGCGTGGGTCACGGCAATCTGCTCCGGCGTGCCGGGCAGCTCAGGCTCGTCGTAGTCCGGCCTCACCACCTCGAACTCGATGCCGAGCATCGCGAGGATCGCGCGCCGCTGGGGCGAGCGCGACGCCAGCAGCAGGGGCTGCGAGAGCCCCTCCGGGATCATCCCGTGAGCTCTGAGTCCGTGAAGAAGATCGCGAGCTCGCGCGCGGCGGAGCCGGGCGCGTCCGAGCCGTGGACGACGTTCCGGCCCAGGTCGAGCGCGAAGTCGCCCCGGATCGTGCCCGGCGCCGAGTCGAGCGGGTTCGTCGCGCCCATCATCGACCGGACGGTCGCGACCGCTCCCAGGCCCTCGATCGCCATCGCGACGACCGGGCCGGAGGTGATGAACTCGACCAGCTCGGGGTAGAACGGCTTGCCGACGTGCTCGACGTAGTGCTCGGCGGCCTGCTGCTCGGTGACACGGATGAGCTTCATCCCGCGGATGCGGAAGCCGCGCCGCTCGAAGCGGGCGACGATCGCTCCGATCAGCCCCCGCTCGACGGCATCGGGCTTGATCAGGAACAGGGTGCGCTCGACATCTGCCACGGTGTCTCCCGGGGAGTGGGGTCAGGCCTCGGTGGTGGTGCGCTGGCTCGTCCCGCGCCGCGGCCGCTCGGGCTGCGCCGGCAGCGTCGTCGCCACCGTCTCGCAGTAGGGGCACAGGCGCCAGGTCGGGTCGAGCGGGGCCTTGCAGCGGCGGCAGGCCTGCTTCAGCTTCGTGCCGCAGTGCGGGCACGACAGGAAGCTCGCCTCAGCCGGGTTGCGGCAGTACGGGCAGGCGGAGTCGGAGCCGAGGCGGCGCTCCATCGCCCTGATCTCCAGCTCGCGCTCGTGCACGTCGGCGAGGTACTCCGGCGGCCGCAGGATCAGATAGATCAGCACGCCGACGAAGGGGAAGCAGATGGCCGTCGCGACGCAGACGCCGACGATCACCGGGTCGTCGATCCGCCGCCGCGCGTCCTTCCACGTCCAGAACACGAGCGCCGCGTACAGCGCGACCCCGAAGAGGATCATCAGCTTCTCGAACGCCGAGAAGTAGCTCGAGTCGAAGAAGTTGGAGACGCCCGAGAACGCGCTCGAGCTATCGGTGGTGGAGGTGGATGTGACGGCGAATAGCACGGAAGGGTGGCTCAGTGTACGGTCGCCGGTCGGGTCGCGGCGCCGGAAAGCCGTGTCGTCAGGTCATGTAGAAGATACAGGGAACCGCAAATTACGACTGCTCCGGACCGCCCGGCGAGGGCGATCGCGCGCTCTCGGGCCGCGACGGGATCAGGCTCGGCGGGGCCCCCGGTGAGGGATCCCAGTGTATCCGCCGCCAGTGCACGTGAATTGGTCGATTGTGTCGCAACGATCTTGGGGCAGACTTGGCGCAGGAGGTCGACCATCGACCGCACGTCCTTCTCACCCAGGGTCGAGAACACCGCGACGCACGGGCGGTCGCCGACGAGGCCCGGGAGCTCCGTCACCAGCCGGCGCATCCCGGCGGGGTTGTGGGCGCCGTCCCAGATCTCCAGGGGGTCGCGGCCGCGCACCTCCATGCGCCCTGGCACGCGCACCGCCTGCATCGGCACGGGGTCGACGTCGCGCCCGAGCGCGAGCTCGACCGCGGCATGCGCCACCGCCCGGTTCTGATCCTGGTATGTGCCGGCGACCGTCACCTCCTTGACAGTACGCGCCTGGGGCACGAACCCCTCCCAGCCGGGTTCCCCGATGACAACGTCGCCGCCTGGCGGAACGACCGCCGTCTTCTCCGCGGCGATGGCCTCGCGGGTGTCGCCCAGCAGCTCGGTGTGCTCGAGCGAGACGTTCGTCAGCACCTGCACGCGCGAGCGGGCGAGCACGTTCGTGGCGTCCAGGCGGCCGCCCAGGCCGGCCTCGACGACGGCCCACTCCACGCCGGCCGCGGCGAACGCGGCGAACGCGGCGCCGGTGAGCGCCTCGAACTGCGTGATGTCGGTCCCCACCGCCTCGCGCACGCGCAGCACGGCCGCCTCGTAGGCGGCCGCGTCGATCTCGCGCCCGCCGATGCGGATGCGCTCCTTGAACGAGGTCAGGTGGGGCGAGAGGTACGCGCCGGTGCGCACGCCCTCGGCCAGCAGAAGCGACTCGGCGAAGAGGGTCGTCGAGCCCTTGCCGTTGGTGCCGACGACGTGGATCGCGTCGAATCCCCGCTCCGGGTGGCCGAGCCGGCCGAGCAGGTCGT
The DNA here is from genome assembly GCA_036273515.1 of Gaiellales bacterium. Classification (GTDB taxonomy): domain Bacteria; phylum Actinomycetota; class Thermoleophilia; order Gaiellales; family JAICJC01; genus JAICJC01. Next base: position 10,275 of record DASUHM010000057.1, on the reverse strand, counting down.
GCATCCGCTCGAGCCCGAACTGCATGCCGAACAGCTGCAGCGAGTCGATGTACGCATCGGCGGGCGTCAAACCGATTCCCGCAGCCTCGCCTCCAGCTCCTCGAGCTCGGCCGTGTGGCGGGCTTCCTTGGCGCGCTCCTCCTCCACCTTCTGCGGCGGCGCCTTGGCGGTGAAGCGCTCGTTCGCGAGCATGGCCCGCGAGCGGTCGCGCTCCGAGCGGGCGCGGGCGATGTCCTGCTCGAGCCGCGCGCGCACGACCGCCGGATCCTCCGCCTTGGCCTCGACCACGACCGACGCGACGGAGTCCTCCACGACGTCGGTCGCCCGCGGTGCCAGCGCGCGCACGAGCGCGGCGGCCGCGAAGCCGTTCGGCAGGAGCAGGCGCACCTCCGGCGTCGAGCGGGCCTGCGTCACGGCCTCGATCGCCGCCTGCACGTCGCCCTCGGCCTGCGGGTCGCGGTGCTCGGCGACGGGCGCCGGATAGGCCTCGAGCATGAGCAGGCCGCGCTCGCCGGGCAGGTGCGACCAGACCGCCTCGGTCACGAACGGGCAGATCGGGTGCGCCAGGGCGAGGATCCGCCCGAGCGTCCAGAGCAGGTTCGCCGAGACGGCCCGGCGGGCGGCCGCGTCGTCGCCCGCGAGCCGCGGCTTGGAGGCCTCGATGTACCAGTCGCAGTAGTCGAAGACGAACGCGTAGAGGGCCTTCACCGCGGCCGAGAAATCGTAGGCCTCGAGCTGGCGCAGCACCTCCTCGTTCGCGCGGGCCAGGCGCGAACGCACCCAGCGGTCGGCCGGCTCGTCGCCCGCCGGCGCCGGCTCGGCCTCGAGGTCGGCCTGCGTGATCACGAAGCGAGCGGCGTTCCAGAGCTTGTTCGCGAACTTCGCCCCCTCGGCGATCATGCCCTCCGAAAAGCGCACGTCCTGGGTCGAGCTCATCTTCATGAGCCCGTAGCGGGTGGCGTCGGCGCCGAAGCGGCTCACGAGGTCGAGCGGGTCGACGCCCGTGCCGAGCGACTTCGACATCCGCCGGCCGTCCGGGGCCTGGATGGTGGAGTGAATGATCACGTCCGAGAACGGGATCTCACCCATGAACTCGAGCCCCATCATCAGCATCCGCGCCACCCACAGGTTGATGATGTCGCGGGCGGTCGAGTCGACGTGGCCCGGGTAGTACCTCTCGAGCCGCGGGTCCTCCCCGGGCCAGCCGATGGTGGCGAACGGCCAGAGCGCCGACGAGAACCACGTATCGAGGATGTCCGGGTCGCGCTCGAGCTTCGCCGACCCGCAGGTCGCGCAGGCTGCGGGCTCCTCCGCCGCGACCGTGTGGTGGCCGTCCGGGCAGTACCACACGGGGATCCGGTGCCCCCACCAGAGCTGGCGCGAGATGCACCACGGGCGGATGTTGTCCATCCAGTTGAAGTAGGTGTTCTCCTGCGACTTCGGGTGGAAGCGCACGTTCCCCGACCGCACCTGCGCGTTCGCGGCGGCGGCGAGGTCGTCCATCTGCATGAACCACTGCAGGGAGATCAGCGGCTCGATGCGGTCGCCCGTGCGGTCGCAGTGGCCGACCTCGTGCTCGTACGGCTCCTCGTCGCGGATCAGCCCCCGGGCGAAGAGGGCGTCCCGCACGCGGCCGCGGGCCTCGCCGACGGGCAGGCCGGCGAACTCGCCCGCGAGCTCGGTCATGCGGCCGTCGTAGCCGATCGCCGAGAGCTCGGCCAGGCCGTGGCGGCGGCCGATCTCGAAGTCGTTCGGGTCGTGCCCCGGCGTGATCTTGAGCGCGCCGGTGCCGAACTCCATCTTCACGTACTCGTCGGCGATGATCGGCACCTCGCGGTCGACCAGCGGCACGATGGCGGTGCCGCCGACCAGGTGTCGGTAGCGGTCGTCGGCCGGGTGCACCGCCACGGCGGTATCGGCCAGGATCGTCTCGGGCCGTACCGTCGCGACCGTCAGGAAGTCGTCGGTGTCCTTGATCCGGTAGCGCACCTCGAAGAGCGTGTCGACCGCGTGCTCGTAGCGCACCTCGAGGTCGGAGATCGTCGAGGCGCAGGTCGGGCACCAGTTGATCAGCCGGTTGTCGCGGTAGATCCAGCCCTTGGCGTGCAAGCGCACGAACATCTCGAGCACCGCGCGGACGTAGCCCTCGTCCATCGTGAAGCGTTCGTGCTCGTAGTCGAGCGTGCAGCCGAGCCGCTTGAACTGCTGGATGATCGTGGCGCCGGTGGTCGCCCGCCACTCCCACACCCGCTCCAGGAAGCGGTCGCGGCCCAGGTCATAGCGGGTCTTGCCCTCGGCCCGCAGCTGCTTCTCGATCACCGCGTGCAGGGCGATCGAGGCATGGTCGGTGCCGCAGATCCAGAGGGCGTCGCGGCCCTGCATGCGGCGCAGGCGGATGAGCGTGTCCTGGATCGAGCCGTTCAGGGCGTGGCCCATGTGCAGGTCGCCGGTGATGTTCGGCGGCGGCAGGGCGATCGCATAGGGCTCGCCGCCCGCCGGCCCGCCCGCGAACACGCCGGTCTCCTCCCAGCGGGCGAAGATCGGCCCCTCGGCGGCGGCAGGGTCGTAGCGGGCATCCATGACGGCGGATCGTAGTTGGGCGTCAAGTCTGGGCCCCACCGGTCGATAGTCCCCCCATGAGCCGCGAGTCCAACTTCTGGCACGACTACCTGCTCCAGCACCCGGGCCACGCGGCCTTCACGTTCGACCCGAGCCACGCGTTCGGGGCGGCGGTGTGCCTCTTCCTGCTCGCCTGCTGGACGGCCGTCCAGGTGCAGTCCCGATGCGGCGAGTGCGCGGCGGTGCCGGTGCGCTGCCGGTGCGCGCGCGAGCGCATGCGCCAGGGCTGAACGCCCCCTCCCTAGTCTGCGATCCGTGATCGGTTCGGCCGTGGACGTGCGGGACCATCGCGTCGAGACGCGCATGTGGCTGCCGCACGGGCGGGAGGAGCTCGCTGTGGGAGCACGAGCACGACGCGCTGGAGGCCCGTTTCGGCGTCCGGTAACGTGGCGGCGTGCATGTCGTCCTCGTGGGGTTCGGGCTGGGCTTCTTCGTGGCGCTCCAGCTCGGGCCGATGTCGCTCTTCTTGATCCGCTCGACCCTGCGCCGCGGCTGGGCCGTCGGCGTTGCGATCGGCGCCGGCGTGGCCGTGATCGACGCGGCCTACGCGACCCTGGGCGCGGCCGGGGCCGTCCCGCTGCTCACGATCGGCCCGCTGCGGGTCGTGCTCGGCCTGGCCGGCGGCGCCGTGCTCGTCGTGCTCGGTGCGCGCACGCTCTGGAGCGCATTCCGGGTGCGGACGGGCGGCGAGCTCGACTACGAGGTGTCAGGCCCGCGCCGCGCCTTCGTGACGTCGCTCGTGGGCACCGCGTCGAACCCGCTCACGATCGCCTCCTGGGCGGCGATCTTCGCCGCCGCGAGCGCCCGGACGGGGGCGTCGGCGAGCGCCGCCGCGATGCTCGTGGTCGGCGTCGCGCTCGGCAGCGCCGCCTGGATGACGGCCCTGGCGAGCGGCATCGCGGTCGTGCGCCGCGCGGTCGGCCCGCGCGCGATGCGCATCGCCGACGCGATCGCCGGCCTGGGCCTGCTCGCCTTCGGCGGCCTGCTGGCGTACAGCGCCGTCCACGACCGCTAATCGGGGTCAGACCCCGAACGCCGGCCGTGACACTTTCGTTGCAGTTCCGTTCGGGGTCTGACCCCGGTCAGGCCCGGTCAGGCCCGGTCAGGCACAGTACGCCGGCGCACCAGACGGCGTCAGACCCCTTTTGGTGCAACCGCGTCGCTCGTGAATTCAGGCGGACTCTTCGCGCAGCTCGTCCGTCACGTCGAGCTCGTTGCCGCCCTCCGTGACCAGCGTCGGATCGAGGTGCTTCTCGATCGTCTCCTTGGTCACGACGCACTTGTTCACGTCCTTGCGCGACGGCAGGTCGAACATCACGTTCAGGAGCGCCGACTCGATGATGGAGCGCAGGCCGCGGGCGCCGGTCGCGCGCTCCAGCGCGCTCCCCGCGATCGCCGCCAGCGCGTCGTCGGTGAAGACGAGGTCGATCGAGTCGTAATTGAAGAAGCGCTGGTACTGCTTGACGAGCGCGTTCTTCGGCTCGAGCAGGATCGTGATCAGGTCCTGCTTGTCGAGCGCGTGCACCGCCGAGACGACCGGCAGGCGGCCGATGAACTCGGGGATCAGCCCGTAGGAGATCAGATCCTCCGGCATGACCTGCGGGAAGAGGTCCTTCGACGGCCCGTGCTTGCGCGACCGCAGGTCGGCACCGAAGCCGATCGAGTTGCGGCCGATGCGGCGCTCGATGATCTTGTCGAGGTCGGCGAACGCGCCGCCGCAGATGAACAGGATGTTCGTCGTGTCGATCGACAGGAACTCCTGGTGCGGGTGCTTGCGGCCGCCCTGCGGCGGGACGCTGGCAACGGTGCCCTCGAGGATCTTCAGGAGCGCCTGCTGGACACCCTCGCCGCTCACGTCGCGCGTGATCGAGGGGTTGTCCGCCTTGCGGGCGATCTTGTCGACCTCGTCGATGTAGATGATCCCGGTCTCGGCCTTCTTGACATCGAAGTCGGCGGCCTGGATCAGCTTCAGCAGGATGTTCTCGACGTCCTCGCCGACGTACCCGGCCTCGGTCAGCGCCGTCGCGTCGGCGATCGCGAACGGGACGTTCAGGATCCGCGCGAGCGTCTGGGCGAGCAGCGTCTTGCCGCAGCCGGTCGGGCCGAGCAGCAGGATGTTCGACTTCTGGAGCTCGACCTCCGAGTCGGTCTGGCCCGCCATCTGGACGCGCTTGTAGTGGTTGTAGACCGCCACCGACAGCGTCCGCTTGGCCTCCTCCTGCCCGACGACATAGTCGTTCAGGACGGAGTAGATCTCCTTCGGCTTCGGCAGGTTGTCGAGGTCGAGCTGGGCCGGGGTGGTCAGCTCTTCGTCGATGATCTCGTTGCAGAGATCGATGCACTCGTCGCAGATGTAGACGCCGGGGCCGGCGATGAGCTTCTTGACCTGCCGCTGCGACTTGCCGCAGAAGCTGCACAGGAGCTGTTCGTTCGTGTCGGTGGGCCGTGCCATCTAGTGGTGGGCGATCACGCGGTCGATGATTCCATACTCCTTGGCCTCGTCGGCGCTCATGAAGAAGTCGCGCTCCGTGTCGCGGGCGACCTTCTCGATCGGCTGTTCCGACTTGTCCGCGATGATCTGATCGAGGCGCTTGCGCAGGTCGATGATCTCGCGTGCATGTATCTCAATATCGGTCGCCTGGCCCTGAAATCCAGAGCTGACCTGATGGATCAGGATCTTGGCGTTCGGGAGGGCCATCCGCTTGCCCTTGGCCCCGCCGGCCAGGAGCAGCGCGCCCATGCTCATCGCGATGCCGACGCAGATCGTCTGCACGTCCGGCTTCACGAAGTTCATGGTGTCGTAGATGGCGAGGCCGGCGTAGACGCTGCCGCCCGGGGAGTTGACGTAGAGCGAGATGTCCTTGTCGGGGTCCTCGCTCTCGAGGTGCAGCAGCTGGGCCACGATCAGGTTGGCGATCTGGTCGTCGACGGGCGTCCCCAGGAAGATGATGCGCTCGTTCAGCAGCCGAGAGTAGATGTCGAAGGAGCGCTCGCCCCTCGACGTCTGCTCGATCACCATCGGAATCAGTGGACTCACATGTGCTCCTCGGTAGGCCGGCTAGCTCGCGCCGGGGGTCCAGATCGCAGAAGACTTGGCGCTCTCCTGCACGGTTTCCTTCTCGGGCGTCCACAACTTCTGCTTCGCGTCCGCCTGCTCGGCCGTGATCGGCTTGGCGTTCTCGGTGACGATGTCGAGCGCCTTCTGCGCCGCCAGGTCGAGCCGAAGCGCCGTCAGCGCGGCCGGATCGCCGGTCAGACGCTCGACCGCGGCCTCGACGTCCTCGTCGGCCTCGACCGCCTGCTCGCGCACCCATTCCTCGACCATCTCGTCGGTCACCTCGATGTTCTCCGCGGCGACGACCGCCTCGAGCGCGAGGTCCTTGCGGACGAGGTCGAGCGCCTGCGCGCGCATGTCCTCGACCAGCTGCTCGGGCGTCATGCCGGTGACGCGCAGGTAGTCCTCGAGGGCCACACCGCGCGCCTGCAGCGTCTGGCTGAACGAGCGGGTCATGCTCGAGAGCCGGCTCGTGACGAGCGCGTCGGGGACGGGCGTCTGGAGCTCCTGGCCGAGGGAGTCGAGCACCGACGAGCGGAAGCGCCGCTCGGACTCGGCCTCGATCACGTTTCGCACCCGCTCGGTGACGTCGGCGCGCAGCTCGTCCAGCGTGTCGAACTCGCTGACCGACATCGCGAACTCGTCGTCGAGCTCGGGCAGCACCCGCTCCCTCACGGCGCTCATCTTGACGTGGAAGCTGACGTCCTTGCCGGCCAGGTGCTCGGCGGCGTAGTCCTCGGGCATCGTCAGCGGGATGTCGCGCTCCTCCCCCGCCTTCATGCCGACCAGGCCCTGCTCGAGCTCCGCGACCAGCCGGCCCGTGCCGAGCTCGACCGCGTACTGCGAGCCGGAGCCGCCCTCGAACGGCGTGCCGTCCATCGTGCCCTCGAAGTCGATGACGAGGAAGTCGCCGTCCTGGGCGGCGCGCTCGACCGTGGTCAGCTCCGCGACCGTCGCCCGCAGCCGCTCGATCTCGCCGTCGACCGCCTCCTGCGGCACCTCGGTCTCGGGCTTCACGCCCTCGAGGCCCTTGTACGACTTGACCTCCGGCGGCGGCTTCACCTCGACCTCGGCCGTGAACGCGAACGGCGCGCCCTCGAGCGGCTCGTCCGTCCAGTCGATCGTGGGCCGGTCGATCGGGTCGATGCCCGCGACCGCCACCGCGCGCGAGTACCAGCCGCTCAGGTGGTCGCGCAGCGCCTCCTCGACCACGGTGTCGCGGCCGACCTGGCGCATGACGAGCGGCTTGGGCGCCTTGCCCTTGCGGAAGCCCGGCACGCGCACCGCCCGCGAGAGATCGGAGAGCGCGTGCTCGAACGCGTGGTCGACGTCGCCTGCGGGCACCTCGATGTCGAGACGGACGCGGTTGTCGGCGAGTTCGGAGACCTGGGTCTTCATACGGGGGGTGACGCCAAGGGTCGGGCCCCCGGAGCCGTTCTCTAACCTTAGTCGCGCTTGGACGGGTGTGCCACCGGGCCGACAGGGCCTTTACACGGCGGTCGCGACCGCCTCGGCAGCCACCTCGGACGGCTCATCCAGCGGGCGCGCGAGCAGCTCCTCGCGCGGCACGCGGTCGAGCCACGCGCCGGCCGCGAGCGACGTCACGATCGCGAGCAGGACGAGCACCGCGTAGAACGGCTGGCTGATGATCCCGGCCGCGAAGGCCGTCGAGGCAACCACGATCCCGGGGCCGCCGCGCGCGTTCATGGCGACAGCGAGGTTGAGCGACGAGCGGCCCGTCTCCCCGGCGACGCGGGCGCCGGCGTAGACGCTCACGGCCTTGATCGCGCAGGCGGCGAACAGGAAGCCGGCGAAGAAGACGAGGCTGAAGCCGTGCACCAGGTCGAGCCCGAGCCCGATCATCGCGAAGTAGATCGGGATGAAGAAGGCGAGGGCGAAGCTCGTGAGCGCCATGGTGGCCTCGGAGGGCTCCTGCTCGGCCGAGCCGACGACGATGCCGGCGACGAGGGCGCCGAAGAAGGCCTCGATCCCCAGGCCGAGCGCGGCGATCGTGAGCAGCAGCATGAAGGTCAGCTGGTGGCCGATCGGGCTGGCGCGCTGGATCAGGTTCACGCGCAGGCCGCCGATCGAGCGGTAGGCGCGCGGGCCGGCGAGCAGCGACACGGCCAGGAAGGCCACGGTCGCGAGGATGTGGTAGGCCAGGTCGGTGTTCGAGCCGCCGGCGATGCCGAGCGCGTCCGGCAGGCCGAAGAGCGCGCCGGCCTGGGCGCCTGCGTAGCCGATCGCGATCGCGAGCACGACGTAGAGGACGAGGTCCTCGAGCACCGCGACGCCGAGGACGACGCGGGCGAAGCTCGTGTCGAGGATGCCGAGGTCGTGCATGATTCGCGAGATCACCGGGATGCTGGTGACGGCCATCGAGATGGCGAAGATGAGCAGGAAGGACTTGCTGTTCCCGCTCGGGCCCCACATCCGGTGCAGGTTCGTGACCTGGAGGATCGCGATCCCCGCGACGAACGGGATCAGCATCCCGGAGAGGAAGACGGCGCCGACCGTGCGGCGCTCGTCGCGATGGAAGACGCGGCGGATCTCGACGCCGGTGACGAAGAGCAGCAGGAGCAGGCCGAGCTGGTTCACGGCGGCGAGCACGGTCGGCGTCGCGCCGGTGGTCGGGAAGAGCCAGGCCTGGGCGTGCGGGGCGAGCTCTCCGAACAGGGTCGCGCCGAGCAGCAGGCCGCCGACGACCTCGCCGATGGCGCGCGGCTGGCGGAAGCGGACGAACAGCGAGCCCATGCCGTGCGCGACCAGCAGCAGCGCCGCAAACGCCATCAGGATATGGGCGAGATCCGCCGTCTGAAGAGACACGTGCGCTCCTTGCCGCCAGGCGGGGCCCACACCCCGCGTCAGATCGAGCGTACGAGGCGGTGAAGAACCGGACAACCCCCATTCGGGGGCCGCTCGGCCGAGCTCGCCGGCAGGGCTCAGCGCGTGCGGCGATCGGCCAGCCGCTCACCCAGCAGCGTGAACGCGCAGACCGTGATCACGATCAGCGCGCCCGCGTAGAGCGACTGCTCCGGGTGTCCGGCCAGGATGTTCTGCTCGCCGGCCGACACCATCACCCCCCAGTCCGCCGTCGGCGGCTGTACGCCGAGGCCGAGGAACGAGAGGCCGGCCAGGTCGATCATCACATAGCCGAACGACACCGTCGCCTGGGCGACGATCAGCGGCACCAGGTTCGGCGCGATGTGGCGCCCGCAGATGCGAAGCGCCGAGAAGCCCTGCACCTCGAGCGCCTGCACGTAGGCCAGCCGCCGCTCGCGGATCGCCGCGCCGCGTGTGACCCGGGCCAGGTAGGGCATGTGCGCGATCGCGAGCGCGATCACCGCCGACTTGAGGCCCGCGCCGAAGAACGCGATCACGAGGATCGCGAGCAGGATGCCCGGGAACGCGAAGAGCACGTCGAGGACGCGTGAGACGCAGCCGTCGACAAACCCGCCCCGCCACGCCGCGAGCAGCGCGATCGGCACGCCCAGCGCCACCTCGAGGGCGACGACCACGAGCGGCCCGACGAGGCTCGTCCGCGAGCCGGCGATGAGCCGCGAGAGCAGGTCGCGGCCCGTGTCGTCGGTGCCCAGCAGGTGCTGGGAGGACGGCGCCGCGAATGGGTGCAAGAGGTCGATCGCGTTCGGGTCGTGCGGCGCCAGCCAGGGCGCGAAGATCGCCACCAGCGCGAGGAAGGCGATCACGAGGGCGCTGATGATCCCCACCGCGCCGATGCGCGGCAGCCACGTGAACACGAGCCGCCGGCCGGTGGGCGCGACCGAGATGCCGGTCACGGGCTGCTCCCGCCGATCTCGATGCGGGGGTCGATCACCGCGTAGAGGACGTCGACGATCGTGTTCACGATGATGAACGCCGCCACCAGGATCAGGCAGATCGCCTGCACGACCGGGATGTCCTTCTGGCCGACCGCCTCGACCAGGTACGAGCCGAGCCCGTTCAGGGCGAACGCGTTCTCGACGACGACGGTGCCCGCGATCAGGCTGGCGATCGTGAGGCCGGCGACGGTCGTGATCGGGATGAGGGCGTTCCGTAGCACATGGCGGCGGATGACGAGCCGTTCGGGGATGCCGCGGCCGCGGGCCGTGTCGACGTGCTCACGGCGCAGCTCGTCGTTCGCCGCGGCCCGGGTGAGCCGGGCCACGTACGCCACCCCCGAGAGCGCGAGCGCCACCGCCGGCATCGTCATGTGCTTCAGCTCGTCGCCGAACCCCGATCCCGTGCCGAGCGCCGGCAGCCAGCCCAGCTGGAGCGTGAAGATCGAGATCAGGACGATCGCCGCGACGAACGACGGCGTCGAGGTGCCGACGGCCGTCGCGCCCAGGATCACCGTGTCGGTGTGGCCCTTACGGAGCGCCGAGACCACGCCCAGGGCGACGCCCACGAGCAGGATCAGCACGGCCGAGTAGACGACCAGGAAGACCGTCGTTCCGATCCGCGGCTCGATCAGCTGCGACACCTGCTGGCGGAACACGATCGAGCGGCCGAAGTCGCCGTGCATCACGCCGGTCAGCCAGTCCCAGTAGCGCACCAGGAATGGCTTGTCGAAGCCGTATTCGTGGCTGATCGCGCGCAGCGTC